>NZ_ANAZ01000001.1:0-125149 GCF_000340985.1 Nocardiopsis valliformis DSM 45023 | reverse complement strand
CCCGCACCCGCACCCGCACCCGCACCCGCACCCGCACCCGCACCCGCACCCGCACCCGCGCCGGTGCCCGTGCCCGTCCAGGGGGAGGCCACGGTGCCGCTGGCCAGCTTCATCCGGCCCTTCCAGCGGCACTACTTCTCCGGGACGCCCGAACGCCCCAACTACCGGGCGCGCAGCTACGACTTCGCCGGAACCCCCGCCGTGATGCCGCTGGTCCGCGCCTTCCTGGACACCTGCGCCGCCACCGAGTCCGGCGACTACCGCTACCTCTTCACCCTGCTCGGCAGCGAGCTCGCGAACAACGCCATCCGCCACAGCCTCTCCGGACACCCGGGCGGCAGCTACACCCTGCGCGTCCACCGCCACAAGGAGGGCCTGCACCTGACCTGCCGCGACCGGGGCGGACTGCGCACCCGCAACGCCCGCCTGGTACCCCACCCCCGGGGCCTGGACCCCGACGCCGAATCGGGCCGGGGCCTGGCCATGATCGACGCCCTGGCCACCGACTGGGGCGACAACGGCAACGCCGAGTACCGCAGCGTCTGGCTCTACCTGGCCCACGACCTGGACCGTAGCCGCTGGAACACCACTGCCGGGCTCTGAACCACCGGCGCTCACCAGCCGCCACACATGCCCCGCGCATGAGACGGGCCCAGGAAAGCGCGCCAACGCTTGCCCTGGGCCCTGAACCCCCGAAACCAACCCAGACATAGGTAAGAAAGAGGATCTGATGCAGAACCCTATCCCGAGGCCCCGACGCTCCGACGACTTCCGCCCTCTCCCGTCCCTCCCGCGCCGCTACCCGCTGGAGGGCCCCGCGTGCCGGGTCTGTGAGCACCCCTCCTGCCGACAGCGCCGTGCCCAGAACCTGCCCCGCCTGGGCGGACACCGCTCCGAGTACGCCCGCGAACACCTCCAGGCCGCGCAGCTCCAAGCCCACTACCGCCACCTGATCGTCTATTACGGCGAGGCCACCCAGTCGTTCTGGGCCGCCACCCCCACCGGCATGATCGAGGCCCCCGACATCGACACGCTCCTCCTGGAGGTGTGGACGTACACCGCCCCGCCAGCCCTGCCCGTCACACGGCCCCGGCCCCGGGTCCGGAATACGGGTCGGGTCCTCGCGGCGGCCTGACCGCGTCCGGACAGCGTCGCGGTGCGGTACCCCCGGCCTCCGTCGGGGCCGATGGGAGTGCCGCACCGCCGACGACCCGGCCCCCGCCTTCACCCCGGCGTGCGCTCCGGCACGCGCCGGGCGGCGCGGGGACGGCGCAGAGTCCTGTGGATGACCCACTCGGCCACCACGATGTTGACCACCCATCCGGCCCCCATCAGCATGGCCCGGCTGAGCTCGTCGTACTCACCGACCAGGAGTGTCCAGGGCAGGTGGGTCAGCACCTGCGTCCCGGCTCCCATCCCGATCGCGTAGGCACGGATCATCCAGGCGCCGTGCTGTGCGAACTCCCGGCGCCGCGCCGCCACGAAACCCAGTACCAGCGCGAGGGCCATGGCAGTCCCGAACACCAGTCGCTGCGCGGTCAGGAAGCCCGTATCGATCGCCGGGATCGCGTAGAACAGCGTCATCCACAGCCCCGACAGCGCGGCGACCAGACCCAGGGGCACGAGCAGCCGACCGGAGGTCCTGTGCCAGCGGGGACGGCGGCGGCGCAGGGTCGGGGAGAACTGGAAGGCCCCCAACAGGCAGTAGGGGGCCGCGGCGAGGACGTGCAGCACCACGGGCAGGGGTGAGGCGGCGAAGCGGGCGTTGTCGGCGGTGACCGGCGCGCCGGTGGCCAGATCGCCGATGCGGAAGGCCCCGGCTACGAGGGGCACCACGCTCAGCACGATCAGGAGGGCGATCACAGTCCACTCGGTTCGGGCCGGGGGTTTCACGGTGGTGGTCATGCCCCGATGGTGGCCGCTGGGAGGGGCACCGGACATCGGAAGATGGGCCCGAACCCGCTCGGCCGAAAGTACGGGTACCGCGCCGTACTAGCGGTCCCGGCGCCCCCGGACGCGACCGGTCTCGTAGGCCCACATGGCGATCTCGACCCGGTTGCGGACCCCGAGCTTGGCCATCAGGCTCGTGATGTGGGTCTTTACGGTGCTCAGGGCGATGTGGCACTCCTCGCCGATCTCGGTGTTGGTCCGACCGCGGGCCACGGCGGCGAGGACCTGCTCCTCCCGGTCGGTCAGCGGTTGCAGGGGCTGGGCCGGGGGGTTGGCCGACCCGGAACCGGCGAAGGCGTCGAGCAGCCGGGCGGTCACGCTCGGGGCGATGAGCGCCTCGCCCTCCGCGGCGGCGCGCACGGCCCGGGTGAGCAGGTCGGTGCCCGCGTCCTTGAGCAGGAATCCCCGGGCACCCGCCCGCAGCGCGGCGTAGACGTACTCGTCGAGGTCGAAGACGGTGATGACGACCACGGCCAGGGGGTCCTCGACCCCGGGCCCGGCCAGAGCGCGGGTCGCCTCCACCCCGTCGAGGACGGGCATCCGGATGTCGAACAGGCACACGTCCGGGCGCAGCCGCCGCCCCAGTTCCACTGCCTCGCGCCCGTCGGCGGCCCGGCCGACCACCTCGATGCCGGGTTGGGCGTCCAGGATCATGGACAGGCCGGTGCGCACGATCTCCTGGTCGTCGGCCACGACCACCCGGATACTCACGCGGGCGCCCCCGAACGGGGCAGCACAGCGGTCACGGTCCAACCTCCGTCGGGGTCCGGGGCGGCCTCGCAGCTGCCCCCGAGCAGTTCGGCGCGCTCCGCCATGCCGATGATCCCGTACCCCGGCGGAGCGATCGGCCGCAGGCGGCCGGTGTCACCATCGTCGCGCACGCTCAGGCGCACCGAGGTGTCGTCCGCGTCCACGCGAACGGTGACGAGGGTGGCGTCGCGTGCGTGGCGGCGGGCGTTGGCGACCGACTCCCGGGCCGTCCGGTGGAGCGCGGCCGTGACCGACGGCGGCAGGTCCGTGAAGTCGCCGACGAGCTCCACCCGCACCTGCGGCCCCGGCCCGGACCGGCAGGCGAGCTCCTCCAGTTCACCGATTCCGGGGCTGGGCGCCCGCTCGGCGGGCCCGTCCCGGCGCAGGGCGCGCACCATGGTGCGCATCTCGCCCAGAGCGCGCGAGGCTTCGGTCTCGATGACCCTGAGCGCCTCGACGGCGGCCTCCGGCCGGGTTCGCGCGACCTCCTGCCCGGCCTGGGCCCGGATCGCCATCGCCGAGACGTGGTGGGCGACGGTGTCGTGCAGTTCCCGGGCGATGTGTTCGCGTTCGAGCAGCCTGGCGCGGTCGATCTCGCGTGCCCTGGCCCGGCTCCGGTAGCGCAGCGCGGCGCCGAGGGCGCCGGTGGCGAACAGCACGGCGGAGCCGCCGACCAGGTCCGCCGTGTCGGGTGAGGTGAGAACGGGGCCGACAAAGGCCGACAGCAGCACGATCACGGACCCCGCCGCGATCTCCCGTCCGGACCCCCAGCGCACCAGTGCGTACGGCATGGCCAGGAAGTACACCGTCGTGTACATCTGCCCGGCCCCTCCGCCGGTCACCAGGGTGAGCAGCGCGGCGCCGCCGAAGACCACCGCGACTGCCGCCAACGGGCGGGCGCGCCGCCACAGCAGGGCGGGGGACAGCCCGGTGACCGCCGCCACGGTCAGCAGAGCCCAGGGCAGGTCCGGCCGCAGGGCGCCCTCGGCGAGTGCCGCCAGAGCGCACACCGCGACCAGGACCCCGTCCCACCGCGAGGGCCCCCGGGCGCCGGGCGGGCGGGGTTCGTTCCACAGGGAACGGAGGAAGCCGTGCACGGCAACAGGCTAGCCGCAAGCGCCTGCCCGCCGGATCGGCCGAAAGTCGTAGCCTCGCCCCGCCCTGCCCCGCCTCCGGGCCGCAGCCCAGTCCAGCAGCGGGGCCAGTGATTCGTCTGCCCTGGCCGGGCCGGACCGCGCGGCGCCAGTGCGTGGCGGCGCGGCGGCCGTTGCCCAGCACCTCCTGGTCCGCGGCCGAACGGAGGTCTCCCGGCTGACCTCGGATGCCGCTGCGACGCCATGACACCACGCGAGGCTGTAATCAGCAGACGAAATGCTTAATCAGCCAGGCTGACCACAGTGGAATTTCCCATGAGGTCGAGGAACTCTGCCTGGGCAGGATCGGTGCCTTCGGGAATATCGACCACAGTGTATTTAACAGCCGAGTCATCGGGGTTGATATCCAGAACGATGTCGCCGTTTTCCTCGTAGGCCAAAGTGGTTCCGGCGTTATGGTCCTCGGAATAGGAACGCCCCTCGTCGGTGCGGACCCGGACCGGTTGGTACCAGCCCGCCGGGTCGTCACTGGTGTTGGTGACGGTGTATTTCACGATCACCCACTTCCCCTCGGCGGAGTGGCTCTGATTGAAGAGGTTGTCCTGGATGGGGTCTGTGGACACCCTCACCTCGTCCACGGTCACCGAGAATCCGCCGACCTCGAAGGAATCACCGATCCCGAGGCTGTCCTCCGGCTCCTCTTCGTCCTCGGCCGGCTGGTACTGGGGCTCCTGGGTCGGGGAGGACTGCGAAGTGGACTGCTCCTGAACGGTAGGGGAAGCCGTCTGCTCGGTATCGGAGCCGGGACCGTCTGCCGAGGGGGAGGCGATCACCATCGCGATGGCTCCCAGGAGCACGACGATGGTGGTTCCGCCGACACCGAGGAAGATCTTGCGCCCTGTGGAGAGCCCTGGGGGAGCGGGCTGGGGGCGGGGGTGCATCGTGTGGACTCCTTGAGGGAGGGGTGGGGCGGGCGGAGCACTCACCTGGCGCTCCGCTCCGTTTCAGAATCGCAGGGCAGGGTGCCGCTCGCCATCCCTCCGGGTGAGCGCTGTCCAAGGATATCGACAACGGAGGCCATGAACCCAGAACCCGAATGAGCGAGCTTTTCCTTGCAAAAGTTGATGACTTGGGGTGAGTGCAACTATTCAGATGCCTCGGATCAGTGGATCGGTTCGCCCGCGGGGACGAACAGGCAACCTCCCCCGGCCAACTCGCACCCGCCCCCGCGCGCCCGCACCCCGGCGCCCGAGGGCGTCAGGGCCCCGGTGCGGTTCGGGGCGAACGTGCGCTCGGGTCGTCGTCAGGGCTCAGCACACTCCGATCCGCGGCCAGAGCGTCGAACAGCTTCCGTGTGGTCTCGGGCGGCCGCACGGCCACGCGCACCCAGGAGGCGTCCAGTCCCGGGAAGGTGTCGGCCCTGCGCACGGCGACGCCCTGCTCGCGCAGCCGGGCGTGGACCCCCTCGCCGACGCGGGCCAGTACGAAGGGGGCGCGGGAGGGCACGAACCCGATCCCGGCCTCCCGCAGCCCGGCTTCGAGGTCCGCGCGCCAGCCGTCGAACTCCTTCGCGCGGCGTTCCGCCTCCGTGCCCGCCTCGTCGCTCACGCAGGCGACGGTGGCGGCGATCGCGGGAGCCGACACCGACCAGGGCGTCTGGACCCGGGCCAGCCCGCGCACCGCGGTCTCGTCGCCGACCGCGTATCCGGCCCGGATGCCGGGGACCGACCAGTGCTTGGTGAGGCTGCGCAGCACCACCAGGCCCGCGATCCGCTCACCGGCCAGGGACTCCGGCTCCCCCGGCAGGGCGTCCATGAAGGCCTCGTCGACCACGACCAGCCGACCGGGGCGGCACAGCCCGCGCAGCGACTCCGCTGAGTGCAGGACCCCGGTGGGGTTGGTGGGGTTGCCGACCATCACCAGGTCCGCGTCCTCGGGGACGGCGGCGGGGTCGAGGGCGAAGCCGTCGCTCTCAGCGCAGAGCACGGCGGTGACGGTGTGTCCGGCCTGTTCGAGAGCGGCGTGCGGTTCGGTGAACTGGGGGTGCACGACCACCGGGCGCTTCCACGGCCGCAGCCGGGCCAGGAGTGTGAACGCCTCGGCCGCTCCTGCCGTCGCCAGCACCTCGCCGCGCGCACGGCCGTGCCGGAGCGCGACGGCCTCGCAGGCGGGTTCGGGGTCGGGGTAGACGCCGACCTCGTCCAGACTCGCGCGCAGGGCCCGGTCGAGCCAGTCGGGCCGGTCCCCCGGGTAGACGTTGACGGCGAAGTCCAGCAGGCCCTCGCGCGCCTCCACGTCTCCGTGGTGGCGGAGCGGATCGGCCACCGGTTCGGTACCGGGGGCGGCTGTCCGGGCGGTGGGGGAGGGCCTGACCGGCACCGCCGGTGCAGGTGCCGGAGCGTCGTGCACGGCCTCGGCGAACCTGCTGGCCAGCCTCGGGTGCCCGGCCCAGTGCACGTGCAGATAAGAGGCGTGCAGGGTGGGGGAGGCGAACCCCTCCGGTGAGCCCTCCACCTCCCACGCCGGGTTCTCACCCAGGCCGGGGGTCAGCGCCGTGCGGTGGAACTCGTGGCCGGTGACCCTCTCACCGGCCCGGGTCAGCAGCGTGTCCCCGGGAGAGACCGCCTCGGGGTAGCGCAGGGTCAGCCGCTCGGTCATCCGCGCCACGGCGGGCACCACCCCGGCCATGGGGGCGCCGTCCAGCGACTCGGCGAGGTAGAGCAGGCCCGCGCACTCGGCGACGGTCGGCACCCCGCCCCGGACGGCTTCGCGCAGGTCGGCGAGCAGGCTCCGGTTGGCCGCGAGCTCACCCGCGTACACCTCGGGGAACCCGCCGCCCAGGTACAGGCCACGGGTTCCGGCGGGCAGGGACGTGTCCGTGAGCGGGTCGAACGCGACGACGTCGCATCCGGCGGCGGTGAGTAGCTCCTCGGTCTCGGCGTAGCGGAAGGTGAAGGCCCGCCCCCCGGCGACCGCGACCACCGGCCGCTTTCCCGCGGTGGGTGCGCTCACCTCCCGGTCCGGGTCCCAGGGCCCGGCGTCCAGGTCGGGAGCGGAGCGGGCCACCTCCAGCAGGGCGTCCAGGTCCACCTGGTCCGCGATCCGCTCGCCGAGCCGTTCCACCACCCGCGCCGACTCCTCACGTTCGGAGGCCGGGACCAGCCCCAGGTGGCGGGAGGGTCGGGAGATTCGCTCGTCTCGGGAGACCACGCCGAGCACGGGCAGCCCCACCGAGCGGGTGATCTCGGCGACGTTGCGCGGCGAACCGGCCTTGTTGAGGATCACCCCGACGACGTCGACAGCCGGGTCGAAGTCCGCCATGCCCTTGACGAGCGCGCCCACCGACCGCGACATCCGGGACACGTCCACGACCAGCACCACCGGGGTACGCGTCAGGGCGGCCACGTGCGCGGTGGAGGCGAAGCCGCCGGTGCCCAGCCGCCCGTCGTGCAGGCCCATGACCCCCTCGACGACGGCGACGTCGGCGCCGCGGGCCCCGTGCAGGAGCAGCGGCGCCACCCGGTCCTCACCGACCAGGTGGGGGTCCAGGTTGCGGCCGGGGCGGCCTGTGGCCAGGGCGTGGTAGCCGGGGTCGATGTAGTCGGGGCCGACCTTGTGGCCGCTCACCCGGTGCCCGGCGCTGCCGAGCGCGGCCATCAGCCCGGTCGCGACCGTGGTCTTGCCCTGACCGGTCATCGGCGCGGCGACCAGCAGCCGGGGCAGGGCCACCGGGGTGGTCACCACTCGATACCCCGCTGGCCCTTGCGGCCGGCATCCATCGGGTGCTTGACCTTGGTCATCTCGGTGACCAGATCGGCGGCCTCGACGAGCCTGGGATCGGCGCGGCGGCCCGTGACGATCACGTGCTGGCGGCCCGGCCGGTCCCGCAGCGCGGCCACGACGTCGTCGACGTCGACCCAGCCCCAGTTGATCGGGTAGGTGAACTCGTCGAGGATGAGCAGGTCGTGGCGTTCGTCGGAGAGACGGCGCTTGATCTCCTCCCAGCCCTCGGCGGCGTCCGCCTCGTGGTCCTCCTCGTTGCCCTTGCGGCGGCTCCACGACCAGCCCGAGCCCATCTTGTGCCACTCCACGGGGCCGCCCTCACCGGTCTCCTCGTGCAGCTTTCCCAGGCGTTCGAGCACGGTCTGCTCGCCGATGCGCCACTTCGCCGACTTGACGAACTGGAACACCCCGATCCGCCACCCCTGGTTCCAGCCGCGCAGAGCGAGGCCGAACGCGGCGGTCGACTTGCCCTTGCCGTCACCGGTGTGGACGGCGAGCACCGGCTGGTTGCGGCGCTGGCGTGTGGTGAGTCCGTCGTCGGGGACGACGGACGGCTTGCCCTGCGGCATCAGGCGGCCCTTTCTCGAACGGCGGTGCTCAGAGCGTCGGCGTTGACCTCGCCGACGGGGAGGTGGTCAGCGCCCAGACGGGCGGCCAGGTCGGCCGCCAGACCCAGGCGCATCGGGCCGGACTCACCGTCCACGACGACGGCGGCCACCCCCAGGGAGGCGACGTGGTCGGCCGCCTCCAATGAGCGGCCCACCGCGCCCCGGCCGCCGGTGGCGCGGCCGTCGGTGACCAGGACCAGGAGGGGGCGCTGCCTGGGGTCCCGCAGGTGTTCGCGCCGCAGCACCCGGGCGGCCTCCAGCAGGCCCTCGGCCAGGGGGGTGCGGCCTCCGGCGGGCATCTCGTCCAGGCGGGTGGCGGCGACGTCGACCGAACGGGTCGGCGGCAGGGTGAGCTCGGCTCCGGCGCCGCGGAAGGTGACCAGGCCCACCTTGTCGCGGCGTCGGTAGGCGTCCAGGAGCAGGGACAGCACCGCCGTCTTGACCTCCTTCATGCGCTTGCGCGCCGCCATGGACCCGGAGGCGTCGACGCAGAACAGTACGAGGTTGCTCTCCTGGCCCTCCCGGACCGCCACCCTCAGGTCGCGGGGGCGCAGGCGGACCCGGCCGCCGCCGGGCGGGCAGGAGGACGCCGCCGCCTTGACGGTCTCCACCAGGTGCAGCGAGGTGCCGGCCGCCTCACCGGGCCGGGCGGCGCCGATCCTGCGTCCCCGGGTGCCGACGGCCCGGCTGCGGCGTCCGTCGGCGCCGACCCCGGTGCCCCGCACGGTGAACGTCCTGGGGCGGTAGGGGGCGCTCGCCTTGACTGCGGTGCCCGCTGCCGTCTCCGGCCGGTCCTCGTCGGCCCCCTCCGGGGCGCGCGGCGGCTCGGCGGGCTGTTCCGGCTCGGCGGCATCGGACTCTGGGTGGTCGGCCTCCGCGGACTCGGGCAGGCCGTCCTCGGGGCCCCGGGCGTCGGGTCCGCTCTCGGGGCCCTCCGGCGGCTCGGAACCGTCAGCGGGGTCGTCGGGGGTGTCGGGGGCGTCGGACCCCTCCGGCGGCTTCGGGCCACCCTCCGGCGGGGTCGGGTCCGGAGGGGGCTCCTCGTCCCCGAGGATCCGGTCCAGGAGCTCCTCGTCTAGCCCCGGCGCGTCGAACGGGTTCCGGCGGCGCCGGTGCGGCAGGGCCAGCAGCGCCGCCCGCCGGATGTCGGCCAGGGTGACCAGTGTCCGTCCCTGCCAGACGGCGTGGGCCACGGCGGTGCGCGCGGTGACGATGTCGGCACGCAGTCCGTCCACCTCGAAGGCCGCGCAGACTTCCGCGATCTTCAACAGCGCCGCCTGGGACAGCTCGACTCGGCGCAGTGCTCCGCGGGCGGCCGCGATGCGCTCCGACAGCGCCCGCTCAGCCTTCTCGTAGCGCTCGGCGAAGGCCGCGGGGTCGGAGTCGTAGGACATCCGGCGGCGCACCACCTCGACCCGGGCGTGCGGGTCGGTCGGCGCACTGACCTCCACGGTCAGCCCGAATCGGTCCAGGAGCTGCGGGCGCAGCTCGCCCTCCTCGGGGTTCATCGTGCCGATGAGGAGGAAGCGGGCGGCGTGCTCCACGGAGAACCCGTCGCGCTCCACCGTCACCCGGCCGGTGGCCGCGGCGTCCAGGAGCAGATCGACCAGGTGGTCGTGGAGCAGGTTGACCTCGTCGACGTAGAGCAGCCCCCGGTGGGCGCGGGCCAGCAGACCGGGCTCGTAGGAGACCTGGCCGTGCGCGAGCGCCTGCTCCAGGTGCAGGGAGCCGAGAACGCGGTCCTCGGTGGCGCCCACAGGCAACTCGACCAGGCGCACGGCACGGCTCTCCACGGCCGTGCCGGGCGGGAAGGGACCGTCCGGAGAGGGTTGGAGCGGGTCGGCCGGGTCGACGGAGAAGCGGTCGCCCCGGTGGACCTCCACGTGCGGGAGCAGGGACGCCAGGGCCCGTACCGCTGTGGACTTGGCCGTGCCCTTCTGGCCGCGGACCAGTACGCCGCCGATCTCGGGGGAGATACTGGCCAGGACGAGGGATAGACCGAGGTCGTCGAGTGGCTCGGTGTCGCAGCCGACGATCGCTGAGAAGGGATAGTGCGACTCGCGCAATGGCATGTGAGGCTCCCGCTCGTTTCGCCACAGGTCATGGGCGGGCGCGGGGCCGGTCTTCGGACTTGCCGGGTCCTCCTGGTCGGAGGCTCGGTTCACCGCAGCGGGCCTGTGCCGGAATCTCACCGGGCTTCCCAGATTCTCCCCTGTCGCCTTCCCCACCGTTTCCGATGGTGGGGCGGTCGGGGCACCTCGCGCCTTCGGCCGCCACGATAGCGTCCTGTGCATGCGGCTTCAGGCGTCCCCTCCCCGAATCACCATCGTCGGTATCGGCGCCGACGGCTGGCCAGGCATGCCCGAGAGGCTGCGCGAGCTGGTCCTGGCGTCCCAGGTCGTGCTGGGCGGCCGCAGGCATTTGGAGATGCTGCCGCCCGGGCCCGGACAGCACCGGCAGGTGTGGCCCTCGCCCCTGAGCGAAGGGCTGGTGCCGCTGCTGGAATCCTTGGCGGGCCGTGAGGTCGTGGCCCTGGCCTCGGGTGACCCGATGGTGTCGGGGATCGGGACCACGCTCATCGGCCTGCTGGGCGCGGACGCGGTTCGGGTGGAGCCCGCCGTCTCCTCTGTGTCCCTGGCCCGGGCACGGATGGGCTGGTCAGCCGAAGGGTGCGCGGTGGTGAGCCTGGTCGGCCGGGACCCGCGCGTGGTCCTGCGGCGGCTCGCACCGGGACGCCGCGTTCTGGTGCTGTCCTCCGGCGCCGCCACTCCGGCGACGGTCGCTGCCCTGTTGGCAGGAGCGGGCTACGGGGACAGCCGCATGACCGTACTCGGCGACCTGGGTGCGTCCACGGAGTCCCGGATCTCCACCACCTCGGACGCATGGCTGGCTGCCCCGCCCGAACAGGTCCCAGCGCTGCACGTGCTGGCCCTGGAACTGGCCGGGGGCCCCGGGCTTGGGGTGCTCGCCGGGCTGCCGGACGACGCCTTCGAGCACGACGGACAGCTCACCAAGCGGGACCTGCGGGCCTCGGCCCTGGCCCGGCTAGCGCCCTCTCCCGGCGAACACCTGTGGGACGTGGGGGCGGGCGCCGGATCGGTCGGGATCGAGTGGATGCGCGCCCACCCCGCCTGCAGGGCCACGGCCGTGGAGGCCGACAGCGGGCGGGCCGAGCGGATCGGGCGCAACGCGGGACGGCTCGGGGTTCCCGGCCTGGACGTGGTCACCGGGCGGGCCCCGGACGCCCTGGCCGGACTGGTCGCGCCCGACGCGGTGTTCGTCGGCGGCGGCGCCACCCGGCCCGGCGTGCTCGACGCCTGTCTGAGCGCGCTGCGCCCCGGGGGCCGTCTGGTGGTGCACGGGGTGACCCTGGAGACCGAGCAGTTGCTGGCCCACGCCTACCGGACCCACGGCGGAGAACTGACCCGCCTCGCGGTGGAGTCGGCGGCGCCCATCGGAACCTTCACCGGCTGGGCCCCCGCGCGCACCGTCACCCAGTGGGCCCTGTTCGTACCGGTCCGACACGACTTGGAGTGACTCGGGCGGTACCGGGGATGCCTCGGCCCCCTCCGGATTCCACTGTCTTCCGCCCTCAGCTCCTCCTCGGCGTTACCCTGGCCATGTGCGGGGCATGAACCACCACACTCGGTTGCTTCCCCGACAAGCCGCCGAACACCCGGGCCTGAGGCCGTGTCCGCGTCATCGCCACCCGTCGCTGAATCACTCAGGGGGACACA
Source organism: Nocardiopsis valliformis DSM 45023 (assembly GCF_000340985.1). Lineage (NCBI taxonomy): Bacteria > Bacillati > Actinomycetota > Actinomycetes > Streptosporangiales > Nocardiopsidaceae > Nocardiopsis > Nocardiopsis valliformis. Next base: position 113,227 of record NZ_ANAZ01000001.1, on the reverse strand, counting down.
TGACCGTCGCAGAGCACTACCCGCAGCCCGAAACGCCGACGCTCCCGATGAGCCCCGAGTTGTTCGAGCACCTCGCGGAACAGGCATTCGAGGCCGACCGCGTTCGTATGGAGATGTTCAACGGGAAGGTCTGGGTCCACAAGGTGACCGACGGAGCCCACGCGGGGATCCTCACCTGGCTGATGCGTGAGTTCATGGCCCATCGCCCCGATCTGGACCTCCTCACCAGCGGACTGGGAATCAAGGTCGACACCTATCGCAACGGGCGCGCCCGTCCCGACGGTGTCCTCTCACCGATCGGTCACTTCGACCAGGCGGGGGAATGGGCTGACCCGGACGGAGTCCTGGCCGTGGTCGAGGTCACCTCCTGGGACGCCGACACCCATGCCCGTGATCGTGTCGAGAAGCCCGCCGCCTACGCGGCCACCGGAATCGGCGTCTACCTTCTGGTGGACCGGGACGCCAACACCGTGGTGGTGCACAGCCGACCCGTTCAAGGCCAGTACCTGGACCGAAGCACCCATCCCTACGGTGAGGCCGTTCCCATCCCCGGTATCGGCGTCACCCTGGACACCACCGGGCTCAAGCGCTTCACCCGCTGACGCGGCTGACCGGGGCCAGGCACAGGGGCGTGGTCAACGGGGCCGCGCCGGGTCGTACAGGTACGACTCTCCCCCCGACCGGGGATCGAGCGCCCGCCCCACCAGGATCACCGCCGCCTGGCGCAGGCCCGCCTCCTCGACCGCGTCGGCGATGGTGGCGACCGTGCCGCGCAGCACCGCCTCGTCCGGCTGGCTGGCCCGGTACACCACCACGACCGGGCAGTCCGCGCCGTACTCGGGCTCGATCTGCCCCATCAGCTCCCGCACCCGGCGGATCGCCAGGTGCAGCACCAGTGTGGCCCGGGTCGCGGCGAACGCGGCCAGGGACTCCGACTCCGGCATGACGGTCGAGCGGGCCTGGGTCCTGGTCAGCACCACCGACTGGGCCACCAGTGGCACCGTCAGCTCACGTCCCGCCAGCGCCGCCGCCGCGGCGTAGGCGGGAACCCCCGGGGTGACGTCCCACGGGACGCCGCGGTCGTCGAGGCGGCGGGTCTGCTCGGCCAGCGCCGAGTACAGCGAGGGGTCGCCCGAGGTCAGCCGGACCACGTCGAGGCCGTCGCCGTGCGCGGCGACGAGCCGTTCGGTGATGCGGTCCAGGTCCAGGCCCTGGGTGTCCACGAGCTCGGCGCCGGGCGCGCAGTGGTTCAGTACCTCCGGGTCCAGGTAGGTCCCCGGGTACAGGACTACGTCCGCCCCGGCGAGCATCCGGGTGGCCCGGACGGTGAGCAGGTCGGCGGCGCCCGGACCGGCCCCCACGAAGTGCACGGTCACGGCTTCACCCACCTCGGCGTCCAGACTCTCCCCGAGGGCGAGACCCGTGTACCTGAGGCGCCGACGATGAGCAGGCAGCGCATGTCGATGCCGGCCGGGTCGAGTTCGCCCAGGGTGGTCACCGTCAGGGACTCACCCTCGCGACCGATGCCGCGCCCGACCACGACGACCGTTTCGGGTTTGCGGTGTTCCAGCAGGACCCTGACCGCCGTGGCGATCTGTTCGGTGCGTGAACGCGAGGCCGGGTTGTAGACCGCGAGCGCCATGTCGGCCTCGGCGACGGCGCGCAGCCGGCGTTCGACCACCTCCCAGGGCTTGAGCCGGTCCGACAGGCTCATCACCGCGAAGTCCCCGCCCACGGGGGCGCCCGCCCTGGCCGCGACCGCCTGGACGGCGCTGACCCCGGGCAGCACCCGGACGGGCACCGCCGCGTACTCGGGGTCCTCGGCGGCCTCGAAAACGGCGGTGGCCATGCCGAACACCCCGGCGTCCCCGCCGGAGACCACCGCCACCCGCTCCCCTTGGCGGGCCAGGTCGAGGGCGAGCCGGGCGCGATCGAGTTCGACGGTGTTGCCGGAGGCGTGCCGGGTCAGGCCGGGGCGCTGCGGGACACGGTTGACGTAGGGGCCGTAACCCACCACGTGGTCGACCTCGGCCAGCGCGGCGGAGGCCTCGGGAGTGAGCCAGTGGTCGGGGCCGGGACCCAGCCCGACGACCAGGAGTTCGGCGGCCACGGCGGCGGGCTCGGTGGCCTGCGGCTCCGGTACCGCCTGTTCGCGGGACCTCCTGCCGTTGCGGCTGTCCCCGGTGACCAGGATCAGCGAGAAGTAGGGCACCGTGGCGGGGTCGACCTCGGCGACGGGGAGCCTGCGCTCACCCTCCATGGAGGCGCGCTCCACGTACACGGCGTGCTCCAGCCGCCCGGCCGACTCCAGCGCGCGGCGCACCGCGGGGAAGGTCCGGCCCAGCTTTATGATCACCGCCGCGTCGGTGTCCGCCAGACGGCGGGCCAGCTCCGGCTCGGGCAGGGTGCCGGGCAACACCGTGAGCACGTCGGTCTGCCGGACCAGCGGAGCCGCTGCCGCTGCCGCCGCCGCGCCGAACGCCGGGACCCCAGGCACGATCTCGGTCTCGTACCGTTCGGAGAGCCGGTCGTGCATGTACATGTACGAGCCGTAGAACAGCGGGTCGCCCTCGGAGAGCAGGACAACGTCGCGTCCGGCGTCCAGGTGTGCGGCCAGCCGCGCCGCGGAGTCCTCGTAGAAGTCGGCCAGCGCTCCCGCGTACCCGCCCGGGTGGTCGGTCACGCCGGTGGTGACCGGGTAGGTGAGCTGTTCCTCCACCGCTGAGTCCGGGATCAGGGAATCGGCGATACGGCGGGCGTTGGACCGCTTGCCCACACCCGCGTGGTAGGCCACGACGTCGGCGTCGGCGATCAGACGGGCCGCCTTGAGGGTGATCAGCTCGGGGTCGCCGGGGCCCACCCCGACCCCGTGGAAGCTTCCGCTCATTCCTCCTCCTTCGCGAGGGCGTTCAGCGCCGACGAGGTCATCGCCGACCCGCCGCGGCGCCCGCGGACCGTCACGTACGGGATGTCGGCGCCGTGCTGCCGGGCAAACTCCGCGAGGGCCTCCTTGGACTCGGCGGCACCGACGAAACCGACCGGGCAGCCAATGATCGCGGCCGGGCGCGGGGCTCCGTCGGCCAGCATCTCCAGCAGGTGAAAGAGCGCGGTGGGCGCGTTGCCGACGGCGACCACGGAACCCTCCAGCAGCGGCTCCCAGAGCGAGACCGCGGCCGCCGTGCGGGTGGTGCCCCACGCGCGTGCCAGGTCGGGGACCCTCGGGTCCTTGAGGAAGCAGAGCACGTCGTTGTCGTGGGGGAGGCGGTTCGCGGTCACCCCCGTGGCCACCATGGTGGCGTCGCACAGGATGGGCGCCCCCGACTCCAGCGCGGCACGGGCTGCCGGGACCAGATCGGGATGGATCAGCAGGTCGTCGGCCAGCTCCACCTGGCCGGTGCCGTGGATCATCCGTACGGCGAGCCGCTCGGCATTGGCCGGCAGGTGGCCCAGCCGTGCCTCGCTCCGGATGATGGCGAAGGAGTCGGCGTAGATCGCGGGCCCCTGGTCGATGTACTCGTAGCGCCGGTTCGGTCGGCGGAGCGCGGTCATCGGGTCTCCCCGGGGTCGGTGGGTTCTCCAAGGTCGTGGCTGTGTTCGCCGGGGCCCGGGCTGTTCTCTCCGGGGATGAGGAGGGCGCGCCACGGGGTGAGGACGAGTTCCTGGTGTCCGGCGGCAGCGGCCTCCGAGCACAGGGCCTCCACGGCGGCTCGGTCCAGACCCTCGTCCGGGACCGGTACGTGCCGTCCGCCGCCGCGGGTGGGCCCGTACGGCAGGGGCGGCGCGGGTTCGGGCAGCCGCGGATCGGGCTGCTCGGGCGCGGTCAGTGGGGCCGCGAGTTCGTTGACGTGCCACGGCGCCTGCGGGCCCCGCCCGCGCCGTTCCAGGAACTCGTCCGCGAACCGCAGCAGGGCGCCGGCGGCTTCGTCGAGCCGTACCAGCGGCCCCCAGGCGTCCCCGATCCTCAGCTGCGCGGTCCGGTCGTCGAGGGCGACCAGCCCCAGGTCGCAGGCGCGGTCCAGGAGGTCGCCCCGGCCGTCGTCCAGTACGAAGAGGAAGCGGCCGGGCAGGTCGGCGCGGTGCGGGGCGGAACACAGCATGGTGTCCAGCGCGGCCGCCACGGGTCGTAGGTCGGCGCGGCCGCCGACACCGGCACCCGTACCTGGGGAGACCAGCACGTTGCGCACCAGCTCGTGGCTGGGGAAGGGCAGCAACCCGGTCCCCTCCAACGCCTGGAGCACCTCGGCGTCCAGCTCGCCCTCCCGGCCGGGCAGAGCGCGCAGTTGCAGGTTGGCTCGGCCGGTGACGTGGATCCGTCCGTCGCCGTACCGCTCGGCCACGGCGGCCAGCGCGCCCAACGAACGGAAAGTGACCCTGCCGCCGACGAGCCGGAGCCGGACCAACAGGCCGTCGTCCGCGGGCCAGGGGCGCAGGGCGCCGGGGCAGCGGTCGCGCCGGGAACGGCGCACGGGCGGTGGGGTACCGGTCGGGGACATGCGTGTCTTTCGGGTCAGGGGCTTGTTCGCGGGGCCCGTGTGTGACCTGGCGGTTTCACACCGCCAGCGCCAGCAGGTCTTCGGACTCGGGATCGACCGGTACGGAGCGCCTTCCCGGAGCGTCGCTCCAGTGGCTGTCCCGGGAACCGAGTCCCGCGACGTGCCCGCCCGTCACCCTCACCGCTGCGCGTCAGTCCCGGATTCGCACCGGGTTCCCTGCCCCACGAAGTGGAGTTTCACTGGCCCGAAGAGGGTACCCCGCCCCCTCCCGTAGTGTTTCGGCGGACCGGACTTCGACGAGGTCACACCGGAGCAGGACCCCCTCCGCCGACGCGGGGCAGGGGTGGGGCGCCCTCAGGTTCCTCTTCGCCACCGGCAGCTGTTCGGCTCTATCCGGCCGCGCCCGGCGCGTAGGCGCGGGCCTGGAGGCCGTAGAGCTCGGCGTAGGTTCCACCCCGGGCGAGCAGTTCGCGGTGGCCGCCCGATTCCGTGATCCGGCCCCGGTCCATCACCAGGATCAGGTCGGCTCCGGCCACCGTGGAGAAACGGTGCGAGACCACCACGGTCACCGCGCCGGTCCTGGCCCCGTACACCCGGGCCCGTTCCATGTACCGGCGGAAGATCGCCTCTTCGCTGTGCGCGTCCAACGAGGCCGTCGGCTCGTCCAGCACGAAGAACAGCGGGTCGCCGCGCATCGAACCACGGGCCAGGGCGGTCCGCTGCCACTGCCCCTCGGACAGGTCTGTGCCGCCCAGTTCGCGGCCCAGCTGACTGTCCATCCCCTCGGGCAGCCGCTCGACCAGATCCCCGGCGTCGGCGGCGTGTACAGCCCCGCGCAGGGCATCGGTGTCGTCGATCCTCGACAGGTCGCCGAGCCCCACGGTCACGCCGAAGCGCGTGTGGAAGCGGCCGAAGTCCTGGAACACCGCCGAACACCGTTCCCGCCAGGCCTTGACCGAGACCCCCGCCAGGTCGGCGCCGTCCAGCCGGATACTCCCCGAATCCGGTGCGTACAGCGACAGCAGCAGCTTCACCAGGGTGGTCTTGCCCGAGCCGTACTCGCCGACCACCGCGACCACCGCACCCGCGGGCAGCTCCGCGGTGACCCCGTCCAGTGCCCTGCGGTCGGTCCCCGGGTAGGTGAAGTCCACCCGGTCCAGGGAGATACCCCGCCTCAGCGCGGTGGGCGGCGGGCCGGCGGTGACGGCGCGTGCACGCTGGGCGCGCACGTAGGCGCGCAGCCACAGGTACGGTTCCACGACCCTGCGCGAACCGGCCGCCTCCACAGTGGCGGCCACGGTGCTCTGCATGGTCTGGCGCAGGCTGACCGCCATCATCACGGTCAGGGCCAGGTCGCCCACGCCGCCGGCCCCGGTGGCGGCCCGGTACACGACCAGCGCGATCGCCCCGGCGAAGGCGGCCACGAACACCGCCCACCCGGCGGCGTTCCACAGCGCGGCGCTGACCCGGGCCCGGAACCGGATCCGGACCGCCTCGTCCCAGGCCTGCTCCTGGAGTCCGATGAGCCGGTCGGCGGCTCCGGCGACCCGGACCTCCTTACCGCCCTCGGCCGAGGCCACCGTCTCGAACAGGTGCTGCTGCAACCGGTAGGACTCCGCTCCGGCCACCTCGGCGCGCTGCACGAACAGCTGCCCCCGGTGGTTGCACCAGACAGGTACCGCCGCCAGCGGGATGAGCACCAGCAGCAGCGGGTGCACACTGCCCAGCAGCACCACGGTGAGCAGCAGTTTCAGGAGATTGGACAGGCTCAGCAGGGCGTTCCAGGCGCTGCGGGCGATCAACCCGGTGGAACGGCGCACGATGCTGACCCGGTCCAGGAAGTCGCTCCGCTCCAGGTGTTCGAGGCCCTCGACGGAGTTGATGTCGCGGTGCACCAGCGGGTGCAGGCCGAGTCTGCCGGTACGGTCCGCGACGGTGCCCACGCAGTCGTTGGTGAGGTCCTGGATGACTAGGGTGAGCGCGTAGGCGAGGGCGACGCCGGCCGCGCCGATCAGCGCGGTCTCCGACGAACCCCGCGCGGTGGCGTCGAGGGTGGCGCGCATGGTCAGACCGACCGCGGCGACCGAGACCACGGACACCGCGATCACCCCGAGCGTGCCCGCCGTGTACCCCGGGGTGCTCCTCCACGACAGCCCCAGGACCTCCCACCACAGGGAAAGGTAGCGCCTCATACCCGGTCCTCCCTTTCCGCTGCGTCCGCTGATTCCGCCGTTTGCCCGCCCGGCCCGCTCCGGAAGCGCTGAGCCTGCACGGCGAACATCCGCGCGTAGACCCCGCCCCGTTCCATCAGTTCCTCGTGGGTGCCGCTCTCGGTGATCCGCCCGCCGTCCAGCAGGACGATCCGGTCGGCCCGGCGCACCGTCGAGAGCCGGTGCGAGATGAGCACGATCCCCGTGTCGCGGCGCCGCTCGGCCAGCCGGTCGAACAGCTCGAACTCGGTGCGCACGTCCAGGTGGGCGGTGGGTTCGTCGGCGACGATCAGGTTCGCGCCGCGCCGGACCGCGTACAGGGCCCGGGCGAGCATGAGCTGCTGCCACTGGCCGCCGGACAGGTCCACCCCGCCGGTGCGGGAGCGGGCCAACGGGGTGCCCCAGCCGTCGGGGAGGCGTTCGAGGACGGGCACGAACCCGGCCTCCACCGCGGCGGCGCGCAGTTCGGCCTCCTCAGCGGCCCCGGCGCCGCCACCCGTTCCGGCCGCCGCCCCGAGCAGGACGTTTTCCCGGGCTGTGAGTTCGTAGCGGTTGGAGTCCTGGAAGATCACCGACAGGCGGGCCCGCCACTCTTCGGGGTCCGTCTCCGCGAGGTCCACGCCGTCCGCGGTGATCCGGCCGCCGGTGGGCCGGTACAGCCCGCTCAGCAGCTTGATCAGGGTGGACTTGCCCGCCCCGTTCAGGCCGACCACTGCCAGCAGCTCGTCGGTGCGGATCTCCAGGTCCACCCCGTCCAGGACCTTCCGCTCCGTGCCGGGATAGGCGAAGCGCACCCCCTCGAAGCGGATCACCCGAACCCGCTCGGGGACGGCCGCCGGGTGTTCCGGCCGGGTTCCGTCGGCCGCCTCCGGTCCGGCGAGCAGCTGCCGGAGCCGGTCCGTGGAGCGGGCGACCTCGGCCGCGCCCGCCATGTGGTGCAGCTCCAGCGCGGAGCCCAGGGACTGGAACAGCGACCACCCGGCGGCGAGCACCGCGGTCTGTACGGCCACCGTGGCCGCCCCGCCGACCGCGTCCGCCGTGACCAGCAGGTACACCGGCAGCAGTCCGGCGACCATCAGGGCCGCGGACAGCCACTGAAAGCGGATGACGCGGGTCACGTGCGACCACAGCGGTTCGTTGGCCTCGCGGATGTGGCCCTGCATGCGCTCGACCATCCAGTCGGTGAGCCCGAAGACCCGCACGTCCTTGCCCTCGGCCGGGGACACCGTCGCGTTCCGCCACACGTCGGCGTGCATCTCGCCCTTGATCGCGAGCCGCCAGTGGTCGGCGGCGGTCGCGGACTGGCGGAACCGTACCGTGCGGTTCACGATCACCGGGATGAGGATCAGCGGAACCGCCCACCAGGCGTACTGGAGGAGGATCGCGCAGGTCACCACCGCGCCCAGCAGCCCGCACACCCACTTGAGCACGGCGACGGCACCGTCGCCCGGGGTGGTCTCCACCCCGTGGTCGGGGTCGGCGCGCACCTCACGCAGGAGTTTTCGGGCCTCGGGGGACTCCAGAGCGGCGATACCGGGCGCCGAGGCGGCCATCCGGGCCACCCGGGAACGGTGGGCGCCGTCCACCCGGGACTTGACCAGGTACTCCAGCGGAGCGGCCGCGGACTCGCCCAGGTGCCCGGCCAGCAGGACCAGGGCGAGCAGGAGGATCGGCACGAGGGCCGCGGTGAACAGCTCCGGGGAGACGGGCGGGGAGATCTCGGTGACCAGGGCGGCCAGGGCCAGCGCGGTCAGCGGCGGCACCAGTCGTTCGGCCAGCCGGACGGCGAACAGAGCCGTGACCAGTACCGGTCCCGCGTCCCGCAGGTCCCTGAGCGGTCGGGGGCGCTTGCGGACGAATCCCATGCGGCTCCTCAGCACGGACGCGGGACCCCGCGCCGGGAGGTTCGGTGGGGCCGGACGGGTGGGGGCGCACCCGCGTCAGGGTGTGATGCGGGCAATACGCCTGCGGTTCGCCAGGTGCTGTCGTGTGCCGCGCGGGAGCCGGGGGCCACCGGAAGGCTACGGCGCCTCCGGCCCACCGAGGTTCGTGCGCCAGGGGCCGCTGGCAACAAGCCAGTGCGGGACGAACCTGACGGGGAAGGGGAGCTCGGTCTCGAAGAGCTCTTCGCCCTGGGTCTGCCCGACCTCCTCGTAGGCTCCGTCCACCAGACGGAACTCGATGATGCCCGGCTTATCGGGGTGCGGGTTGATGATCCAGTAGGAGGGGATGCCGAAGGCGGCGTATTCGTACCGTTTGGTGTGGTTGTCGCGGAGCACGCTCTCCGGGGAGACGATCTCCACGGCGAGGAGTGGCGGGACGGTGTAATAGCCCTCCTCAGGGGGCTCCTGATCGAAGACGGCCAGGTCAGGAATCCGGTGTTTTCCTGGATCCCCGCCGAGGACGATACCGGGGCCCTCACCGATCTCCATGTCATCCGACGCGTGGTTACCGAGGTGAAAGCCCAGACGGTATGCCACCCGCGTGTGCAGTGGTTTGGGGGCGGGAGACACGTCAAGCCTCCCGTCGGCCAGTTCGTACCGACGCCCGTCGTCCGGGGTGTTCTCCAGGTCGTCCACGGTCAGACGTCGTTCGGGTACGTCCGGATGCCTGGTAGTCATGACAGACATACTGCCTCCTCGGGTCCATGGAGACCAGTATTCAGAGTCACTCTGGGTTACTGACGAGTTTCCACAGGCTCGAACACGCGGGCGCGTGGAGATGCGCCATCCGAAGAATGTCAGTGGCGCGTGCCACACTCTGGCCATGCTCGATCACCTCGGTATCCAGGTCGCCGACCACGAAGCCAGCGCTGCCTTCTACGACGCCGTCCTCACCGTGTTGGGGCACCGCCGCATGCTCCAGTACGGGCCGGTGATCGGCTACGGCACCGAGCATCCCCAGTTCTGGATCTCTCCCAGCGAGACGGAGGGCCCGGCCCGGGAGTCGCACATCGCGTTCGGGGCGAAGAGCCGGACGGAGGTGGACGCCTTCTTCCGAGCGGCGGTCGGCACGGGAGCAGAGGTCCTGCACGAGCCGAAGGTCTGGCCCGAGTACCACGAGCACTACTACGGGGCGTTCGTGCGCGACCCCGACGGCAACAACGTCGAGGCGGTCAGCCACCTCCCCGGCTGAGCGGGCCCGGCCGCCCGGGGCGCCGTGGGCTTGCGGCAGGGGCGTGTGCGCCGGATCCGGCGGCCGCGCCCAGTCCGGCGAGGCCACCGCCCACAACGGTGATGTCCATGCCCCTAGGACGGATCGGCCACTCGCAGACGTGACATCTTGTCCGGGTTGACCAACAGGTACACGTGCTGGACCCGGTCCTCGAACACGTCCAGCGCCAGCAGGATCAGCGGGGTCCCTGACGCGGAGACCACCGCGGCCGGACCGCCGTTCACCTCGGTGACCTCGGTGTTCAGGTCCGACGCGTCCTCCAGGCCCACGGACTCCATGAAACTCGTGATGTTGCGCTCCTGGGAGAGCGAGGCCAGGAACCGGCCCACCTTGTGTGAGGTGCGCAGAACCCGCAGCGGGGACCGCGCCCTGCCGCCGCTGTCGCTGACCAGGGTGGCGTCGTCGGCGAGCAGCCCCTTGAGCCCGTCCAGGTCGCCCTCCAGGCAGGCCTGGAGGAAGCGTTCGGTCATCCGGCGGCGTTTGGCCCGGTCGGCCTCGAACCTCGGACGGCGCTCCCGCACGTGGTCCCGGGCCCGCCGGGCCAGCTGCCGGGTCGCCTCCTCACTGCGGCCGATCACCTGGGCGATCTGCGCGTAGGGCAGCTGGAAGGCCTCGTGCAGGACGAACACGGCCCGCTCCAGGGGGCTGAGCGTCTCCAGCACCACCATGAGTGCGAACTCCACCGAATCGGCGAGCTCGGCCCGCTCGGCGCCGTCGGGCAGGTCGCTGACCGGCTCGGGCAGCCACTCGCCCACGTAGGACTCGCGCTGGGAACTGGCCTTGCGCAGCCGGTCGATGGCCAGCCGGGAGACCACGGTGACCAGGTAGGCGCGCGGGTTGTCGACCTCGCCCCCGGCGACCCGGTCCCAGCGCAGCCACGCCTCCTGGACCACGTCCTCGGCGTCGGCGGCCGTCCCCAGGATGCGGTAGGCGACCCCGTTCAGCAGGGAGCGGTGCTCCTCGAAGACCTCTGTCGTCGTCATGTCAGGGAAGACGTACCACACCGGTCCATCCGTGACACGTCCGTGCTTCTCCCCTTTTCCGCCTGCGGTGCGGGAAAGGACTTGTCTCGGCCCGGCGACGGTTCTAGGTTGGCGCGATCTGGATCGTCGGTGAGAGGGGTTGTGGTTGTACCGCGTACGTGAGTGGAACCGGGGCGACGTCGACCGGCTGCTGGAGGCCTTCCGCTGGGACGAACTGGCCTGGCAGGAGTCGGACGTGCCGCACACACCGAACGAGGCGCTGGACTGGATCGCGCGGCGGGAGATCCTGGCCAAGGAGAAGGACGTCCACGGGTTCGTGGTGGTCGACGGCACGGACCGGGCGCTGGGCCACGTCCAGGTCTCGATCTCCAGTCGCAGACACGACTTCGGCTGGCTGTCCTACTGGACGCACCCCGCCGAGCAGGGCCGGGGCGTGGCCTCGGCCGGGGCCCGGCTGGCCACGGAGTTCGCCTTCGCTGAGTTGGACCTGTACCGGGTGGAGACGGGGCACCGGATCAACAACCCGGGGTCGTGTGTGGCCGCGCGGCGGGCGGGTTTCCGGCCCGAGGGGATCGAGCGGGCCAAGCTCCGTTACGGGACCTCGCGCTATGACACGGCGGCCCACGCGCGGCTGGTGACAGACCCGGTGGAGGGCGTCGCGGAGGGCGTCTGCGGAACCTGACCCGTGTTCGGGGGCTCCGTTCCGGGCGTTCGCCCCCGGGAACACAGGAGAGCGGGGCGCGGTGCTGTGGCACCGCGCCCCGCGTCATCCGCGCTCTGGGAGTGTGGACTACCAGTTCTTGATGGAGATGCCCGTGGTCTCGGTGATGCTGGTGACGTTGCAGCCCTTGGAGCTGAAGCCCGCGAAGGAGATGACGTCGGCGCAGATCGGCACGGTGACGTTCTGGATGTGGGCGTTGTTGTCCGCGGCGGCGGTGCCGGTCATGGCGCCCAGGGCGAGGCCGGTGGCGAGGACGAGGCCGGAGACGGCGGTGATGCGCTTCATGGTGTGCTTCCTTTTCGGATCGCTGTGTTCGAGTGCTACGGGAAGGTCTGTTGAGGCGTGTCGCGAGGACCCGGGGGTGTGTCGCGACGGCTCGGGTACCTGTCGCGACGACTAGTCGTGGACGGCGATACCCGTGGCGGAGTCCCAGTCGACGACGTTGCAGCCGCTGGCGCTGACGCCGGAGGCCTTGAGGACGTCCACGCAGATCGGGATCGTGATGTTCTGAACCTTGGCGTTGTTGTCGGCCGCGGCGGTCCCGCTCAGGGCACCGAAGGCGAGGCCAGCGGCCAGGACGAATCCGGAAACCTTGGCGATACGGGTCATGGTGGTTACCTTTCGGAAGTGCAAAACAGGTTGGCTGCGGCCGCCGGAATTAACTTAGCGTAGCCAAGCCCGTGCTCGAAGTAGTTTCGAGGAAGAATCCAGAGTTTCCCTGGAGTTTCTTCAGCTTCAGGGGCGACATGACCGTTATTTCGCTGCTTTGTGGACGTCCGCGTTACACAACCGAAAGCGTGGCCAGAGAAGACTCCTGGCGAATGCATCGGAATCCTGCACTGTCCGACATCGCATGTCTTGGGAACACGAAAGCGGGCACAAGTCGGACATCGGGGACACAGAGAAGGGCCCGCACGGTCACACCGTGCGGGCCCTTCTGCTGGAAAAGCGGGTTCGGCTACCAGCCCTGCTGCTGTCCGTAACCCGGGTACTGCTGCCCATAGCCGGGCTGCTGGCCGTATCCCGGCTGCTGCTGCCCGTAGCCCGGGTACTGCTGCTGGTCGTAACCGGGGTAGCCCTGCTGCGGCTGCTGCCCGTAGCCGGGCTGCTGGCCGTAACCCGCGTACGGGTCCTGCTGCGGCTGGCCGCCCGTGGGGTGCTGCTGGTGGTGGGCCTGCTGCTGCCCGGTCTGGTCCTGCTGCGGGGCGTGCTGCTGCGCCTCGGCCTGCTCCGGCTCCTTCCTGGAGTCGGTGTCCGGGCGGAAGATGAACAGCCGCGCGGCCGCGGACTCGCCGGACTCGCTCGGGGTGATCAGCTCAAGGCGCCACCCGGCCTCCTCGATGCCCTCGAGGATGCGGGTCAGCCCCGGGCGCAGCTTGCTGGAGGCCTCGTCGTAGGCGTTGACCTCGAGCTGGATGATGAACATCCGGCGCTTCTGCTGCGCGGCGACCTTGGCGTGCTCGACGACCGTGCTGTCCCTCACGACCTGTGTGACGCTCATGAATAACCGTACCCATCTGCTTTGCGGAGCTGCTTCACCCGTCGGGGCCGTTCCCGGTCGTCCGCGTCCACCGTGACGGGATTCCGCCGGGCTCCGCCCACCATCATGCCTTCTATGAGGGCATCTGGCCACAGAGGGCCGGAACCGCCAGGGAAGACGGGAACCGCCGAGGACCTCCCGGGACTCCCCCGAGAGGACCGGGACCTCCGAGGACCGCAGCCCCGAGCCCCGCGGTACGGAACCGCCTATCCGGCGACGGTGCGGACGGCCTCGAGGACGGGTGTCCTACCGTTCACCAGGTTGAGAACCCTCTTGGCCGTACCTGGTTCGTCCAGAAGCGCGACGATCACCGCGGCCACGTCGTCACGGGTCACGTCATGGCGCTCCACGGCCTCGCCCAGGTCCACCTGGCCGGTTCCGGCCTCGTCGGTCAGCCGCCCGGGACGCAGGATGGTCCAGTCCAGGTCGAGGTCGTGTTCCTTGAGGTCGTCGTCGGCGGCCTTCTTCGCCGCCACGTAGGCGGCCCAGACCTCGTCGGTGCCCTCCGGCACCGGCTGGTCCACGTTGATCGCGGAGATCTGCACCAGGCGGCGCACCCCGGCCAGGGCGGCGGCGTTGGCGGTCAGGGACGCGGCCTTGTGGTCCACGGTGGACTTGCGGGCGGTGCCGCTGCCCGGCCCGGCCCCGGCGGCGAACACCACGGCGTCCGCGCCCATGATCTTCTCGGTCAGCTCGGTGACCGAGGCCTGCTCCAGGTCGATGACGACCGGCTCGGCCCCGGCGTCGACGACGTCCTGGGTGTGGTCGGGGTTGCGGATGAGGGCGACGGGCCGGTCACCGCGGGCGGCCAGAAGCCTGGCCAGCCGCAGCGCGATCTTCCCGTGTCCTCCGGCGATGACGATACGCATGGGGGAAGCGTATTGCCTGGGGGCCCGGCTCTCGTGTGCACAGAGCCGGGCGGCGCCGGTGAACTTCCCGACGCCGCCCGGGGGAATACCTGAGGGGATACCCGACGCCGTCCGAGGGGACTACGCGAGGGGCCCGTGTCCGGTCAGTCGACCGTCCAGGTGTCCCCGCTGGCCAGCAGCGCCGCCAGCTCACCGTCGCCGCGCTCGGCCCGCGCGTCCTCCACCTGCTCGTTCAGCAGGTCGTCGTAGGTGGGCCGCCGCACGTTCCGGAACACGCCGATCGGTACGTGCTCGAACGCAGGCTGATCCAGCCTGGACAGCGCGAACGCGTACCCCGGGTCCTGGCGGTGCGCGTCGTGCCGGATCAGCCGGTCCTCGCCGACCGAGTCCACGTCCACGACCTCCAGACCGCCGAACTCGCCCGAGACCACACCCCGGTCCGGGCCCAGCCGCAGCGGCTCGCCCTGCTCCATCCGCAGCAGCCGCAGGTCCCGCGCGGCCGGGTCTTTCAACGGCTCGAAGGCGTCGTCGTTGAAGATCGGGCAGTTCTGGTAGATCTCCACGAATGAAGCGCCGGGGTGGTCCGCCGCGGCCCGCAGCACCGAGGTCAGGTGCTTGCGGTCCGAGTCCACGGTCCGCGCCACGAAACCCGCCTCCGCGCCCAACGCCAGCGACACCGGGTTGAACGGGTGGTCCAGCGAACCCACCGGCGAGGACTTGGTGATCTTCCCGGCCTCGGAGGTGGGGGAGTACTGGCCCTTGGTCAGCCCGTAGATGCGGTTGTTGAACAGCAGCACGTTGATGTTGACGTTGCGGCGCAGCGCGTGGATCAGGTGGTTGCCGCCGATGGACAGCCCGTCGCCGTCCCCGGTGATGACCCACACCGAGAGGTCGGGACGGCTGGTCGCCAGCCCGGTCGCGATCGCCGGGGCGCGCCCGTGGATCGAGTGCACGCCGTAGGTGCTCAGGTAGTACGGGAACCGCGAGGAACAGCCGATCCCGGACACCATCACGATGTTCTCGCGCGGCACGCCCAGCTGCGGCAGGAAGGACTGGAAGGCGGCCAGGATCGCGTAGTCACCGCACCCGGGGCACCAGCGCACCTCCTGGTCGGACTTGAAGTCCTTCATCTTGTACTCGGTGTCGGTCTTGGGCACCAGCCGCAGCCCGGCCAGTCCCTCGCCGCGCGCGGTGCCGTTCGGTCCCGCGGTCCCGTTCTGGTGCGAGGCCCCGTCGAGGTTCTCAGTCACGGTCGATGACCTCCTGCAGCACGTCCGCGAGCTCTTCGGCCTTGAAGGGCAGTCCGCGGACCTTGTTGTAACCGATGACGTCCACCAGGAAGCGGCCGCGCAGCAGGAGCGACAGCTGGCCCAGGTTGATCTCCGGGACCACGACCCGGTCGTAGCTTCGTAGTACCTCGCCGAGGTTGGCGGGGAAGGGGTTGAGGTGGCGCAGGTGCGCCTGGGCCACGCGGCCGCCCGCGCGCCGCACCCGGCGCACCCCGGCGGTGATGGACCCGTAGGTTCCGCCCCAGCCCAGCACGAGCACCTTCGCGTCCCCGGTGGGGTCGGACACCTCCAGCTCGGGGATGTCCCGGGCGATGGCGTCCACCTTGGCCTGGCGGGTGCGGACCATCAGGTCGTGGTTGTCAGGCGTGTACGAGATGTCGCCGCTCTCGGCGTGCTTCTCGATCCCGCCGATGCGGTGTTCCAGCCCTGCTGTGCCCGGCACCGCCCAGGGGCGGGCCAGCGTCTCCTCGTCGCGCAGGTAGGGGAGGAACTCGCCGTCGGGTCCGTTGGGCTCGGTGGCGAACGCAGGCTCGATCTTCGGCAGCTCCGACACCTGCGGCAGCCGCCAGGGCTCCGAACCGTTGGCGAGGTACCCGTCGGAGAGCATGATCACCGGGGTCCGGTACTTGACCGCCAGCCGGGTCGCCTCCACCGCCGCGTCGAAGCAGTCCGCGGGGGAGGACGGCGCCACCACCGGCAGCGGGGACTCGCCATTGCGCCCGTAGAGGGCCATCAGCAGGTCCGTCTGCTCGGTCTTGGTGGGCATGCCGGTACTGGGCCCGGCCCGCTGGACGTCGATGATGACCAGTGGGAGCTCGGTCATCACCGCCAGGCCCACGGCCTCCTGCTTGAGCACCATGCCCGGGCCCGAGGTGGTGGTCACCCCGAGCGAACCGCCGAACGAGGCGCCCAGGGCCGCGCCGACCCCCGCGATCTCGTCCTCGGCCTGGAAGGTGCGCACGCCGAACCTCTTGTGCCGGGAGAGCTCGTGCAGGATGTCCGAGGCCGGGGTGATCGGGTACGACCCCAGGAACAGGGGCAGTCCCGACTGCTGGGACCCGGCGATCAGCCCGTAGGCGGTGGCCAGGTTCCCGGTGATGTTGCGGTAGGTGCCGGCCGGGAGCTTCGCGGGTTTGATCTCGTAGGAGACCGCGAAGTCCTCCGTGGTCTCACCGAAGTTCCACCCGGCCTGGAAGGCCGTGAGGTTGGCGGCGAGGATGTCCGGCTTGCTCGCGAACTTGGACTTCAGGAACGACGTCGTCCCCTCCGTCGGCCGGTTGTACATCCAGGAAAGCAGCCCCAGGGCGAACATGTTCTTCGCGCGCTGGGCGTCCTTCTTGGAGATGTCGGAGTCGGCCAGGGCCGCCACCGTCATCGAGGTGAGGCCCACCGCGCTGACGTGGAACGCGTCCAGGGTGCCGTCGGTGAGCGGGTCGACCGTGTAGCCGACCTTGGCCAGGCTGCGCTTGGTGAACTCGTCGGTGTTGACGATAATCGTGGCGCCCCGCGGCAGGTCGCCGAGGTTGGCCCTGAGCGCGGCGGGGTTCATCGCGACCAGCACGTCCGGGGCGTCCCCCGGCGTCATGATGTCGTGGTCGGCGAAGTGCAACTGGAAGCTGGAGACCCCGGGAAGGGTGCCCGCGGGGGCGCGGATCTCGGCGGGGAAGTTCGGCAGGGTCGACAGGTCGTTGCCGAACGACGCGGTCTCCTGGGTGAAACGGTCACCGGTCAACTGCATCCCGTCGCCGGAGTCCCCGGCGAACCGGATGATGACCCGGTCGAGCTGTTCGATCTGTTTGGCCACTGAGATCGACGACCTCCTCGGTGAGCCGCCGGTCGTGACGGGCGGCGGCGCTCGGGTGTCTGCCCCCGACCGGGCACCGTCACGGGCCGGGTGTCTGGATCAAGGGCAATACGGACAACACGGCCCTCTACTCGCCCTGGGTGCGCCAACCCAGCGCGGCGTTCGACGGTACGAAACCGCGACCGGGTCGCCTCGGCTGCCAACCTCCGACGACTCGGCCCTCCGCTCACCTGGATGAGGGGTTCTCCCGCATCTTCGGTGCCCGGAGTGACAAGGGCCACGTTCGCACTATAGGTCGTCGGCCGCACTCGGGGGCGGTCCGGGTGGCCTTTGTCACAGGCTCCCGGATCCTGGCAGGAAGGGGGATGTGACCGACAGCTGGTCACATGGGGAACGCAAGACGCCGACCCGCACGTTTGTCACCATGTACGCATCAAATGCCGGGCAGCGGCGAACAGCGGAAGGGAGAGCGCGTGCACGTCAACGCGATCCGCGCGGTCGGACTGTTCGTCGGGGCCGCGGTGCTCGCCGTGGTGGTCGGCTGGCTGTGCGGCGCGGAGAAGGGCGCACAGCTCTCCACCGCGCTGGTGGTCTGCGCGGGGATCCTGGTCTACCTGTTCGGGAACTCCCTGGCTCTGCGCGCGATGCGGGCCCGGCCGGTCAGCGAGATCGAACGCCCCGAGCTCTACCGGATCGTGCGGGAACTGGCCACGGCCGCCCGGCAGCCGATGCCCAAGCTCTACTTGTCGCCGGTGCGCTCGCCCAACGCCTTCGCCACCGGCAGCACCCCGCGCCGGGCCGCCCTGTGCTGCACCACCGGTCTGCTGCGCACCCTCGACGAACGCGAACTACGCGGGGTCCTGGCGCACGAACTCGCGCACATCCGCTCCAACGACACCCTGATCAGCGCGGTGGCGGCGACGCTGACCACGCTCATCACGGCGCTCACCGCGATCTCCTTCCTGATCCCGCTGGGGGACTCGGAGGAGACGGACCTGCCCAACCTGCTGGGCGGTCTGATGGTGGCCTTACTCGCCCCGCTGGCGGCGGTGGTCATCTACTTCGGGGTGGGCCGGGCCAGGGAGTTCCGGGCCGACGAGAAGGCGGCCGAGCTCACCGGGGACCCGATCGGCCTGGCCGACGCGCTGCGCAAGCTGGAGACCGGCAACCGGGCCTACCCGCTGCCCAGGGAACGCATCCTGCTGGCCACCTCGCACCTGATGACCACCAACCCGTTCCCGGACACCATCGGGCGCCTCTTCTCCGCGCACCCGCCGGTCCAGGAGAGGATCCGCCGTCTGCACGCGCTGCGCCGCAAGTGGGACCTGGGCTGAAGCACGACGGCCGCCCGACCCTGGCGGGGCGGGCGGCCGTTCGGCGTTCCGGGTGGCTACCGGTAGTTCACGAACTGCAGCGCCAGGTCGAAGTCCTTCTCCTTGATGAGGTTCATGACGCTCTGGAGATCGTCCTTCTTCTTGGAGCTGACCCGCAGCTCCTCGCCCTGGATCTGCGCCTTGACGCCCTTGGGGCCCTCGTCGCGGATGAGCTTGGAGATCTTCTTGGCGTCCTCGGAGGAGATGCCCTCTTTGAGGCTGATCGGCAGACGGTACTCCTTGCCGGAGATCTTCGCCTCCTCCGCCGCGTCGAGGATCTTCAGGGAGAGCTTGCGCTTGACCAGCTTCTCCTTGAAGACGTCCAGAGCGGCGGCGGCGCGCTCCTCGGAGCCGCTCTTGATCTCGATGCCGTCCTCGCCCTGCCAGGCGATGGTGGTCCCGGTGCCCTTGAAGTCGAACCGCTGGGACAGTTCCTTGCCCGTCTGGTTCAGCGCGTTGTCGACCTCCTGCCGGTCGAGCTTGGACACCACGTCGAAACTGGATTCGGCGGCCACGTACTCTCACACCCCGCTACGTCTGATGGTTCACGGGCCCCAGGGGCACCCGTGCACGTCTCCTTCGGCCCGGTCCGGGCCGGATCCCGAGCTTAGCCGCGGCGAGCCGGCCCCCGCCGGACGAGCCCACCCGGGACGCGCCCGCGAAACCGATTTCAGGTTCAGGGCCATCATCCGCTATTGTCGTTCATGCGCAGCGACGCACAGCGTCGCAGCAGCCCAGGCAGGTTGCCCGAGCGGCCAATGGGAGCGGACTGTAAATCCGTCGGCTTAGCCTTCGAAGGTTCGAATCCTTCACCTGCCACAGGGGAACGAAGCCCCCGGTACCAACGGTGCCGGGGGCTTCGTCGTGTCCGGGGCCGCCCCGAGGGTGGAGTCACCCTGGGTAGCAGGTGTCACTGAGGGTCAAGTGATTCGGGCGGTTGCGAGGGGGTCACGCTCCGAGCACGGTGTGATCACTCTGGGTGATCTTTCAGGGGCGGGTTGCGCTCCGGGCATGCGGAAAAATCATTGCATTGTCCCATTTGTTTTGTTGGGCGAAAGGAATTCGTCCGGCAATCTGGACAAATTGCCTCCCGGGTTTCGGCGTTGACAAAAACTGAGGGCCGGATGATGATTGCACCAGTCCACCGCGACACAGGTGCAAAAGCGCCTGCGTCTTTTTCTGTCAATGCCTCGCTGATTTCCCGGGGGAAACATGATCAAGAAGCTGACCGCTGCTGGCCTGGTCGCCGGTGCCGCGATGGGCGCGCTCCTCATGGGAGCTCCCGCTCACGCCTCGCACGGCGGTGACCAGCAGTTCAACCAGAACCTCCAGCTCGTCCCGGTGCAGTCCTGCAACCTGACGGGCAGCGTCGGCCTGGTTGCCGTCACCGTGCCGATCCTGTCGCCGCAGACCACGGGCGACTGCGTGAACGGCCCTGTCGGCACCAACATCAGCTAGTTCCGGCAATCAGTTCAACCGAGACGATATCTCAAACTTTTTCGAAGGGTAATTCAATGCTGCGTAAGCTCGGTGTTGCCGGCCTCGTCGCTGGTGCTGCTTTCTCTGCCATTCTGGCCGCCACCCCGGCCTCCGCCTCGCACGGCGGCGACCAGCAGTACAACCAGAACCTCCAGGCCATCCCGGTCCAGCTGTGCAACACCAGCGCGGCCGTCGGCCTGGTCGCTGTGAACGTGCCGGTCCTGTCGCCGCAGACCACGGGCGACTGCGTGAACGGCCCCGTCAGCACCAACATCCAGTAGGAGAGTCCCAGAATGCGTAAGTTCACCGCTGCCACCGCCATCGCCGGTGTCGCCCTGGGCGCCATTCTGGCGGCCGCTCCCGCGTCCGCCTCCCACGGTGGCGACCAGCAGTTCAATCAGAACCTCCAGCTGGTTCCGATTCAGCTGTGCAACACCGAGCTGGCCGTCGGCCTGCTCGCCGGTGTCAACGTGCCGATCCTGTCGCCGCAGACCACGGGCGACTGCGTCAACGGCCCGGTCAGCACCAACATCCAGTAGGAGGGCCGCAGATGCTGCGCAAGTTCACCGCCGCCACGGCGATCGCCGGTGTCGCGCTCGGCGCGATGCTCGCGGCCGCTCCGGCCTCCGCGTCGCACGGTGGCGACCAGCAGTTCAATCAGAACCTTCAGCTGGTTCCGATTCAGCTGTGCAACACCGAGCTGGCCGTCGGCCTGGTCGGCGCCAACGTGCCGATCCTGTCGCCGCAGACCACCGGTGACTGCATCAACGGTCCGGCTGGCACGAACATCAGCCACGACAAGGGCGAGAAGCCCGGCTACCACTAACCACAGCGTGGTTGGTTGACGGAGTCCCAGGACTCCGGTGACGGAACAGAGCGGGTACGAGGCCCCTCGGCGTGTGCCGAGGGGCCTTGCCGCTGTCCGCGGCCATGATGGTCGCAATCTGAGGAGGCGACATGCAGCGCACACTCTTGACCCACACCCTCCTGGTCGGGGCGGCCCTGACGCTGGCGGTCTCGGCCTGCGGCCAGGCAGAGGAGCCCGACGAGGACGGCAGCGAGTACGGCGGAGGCGCCCAGGGGACGGGCGCCCCGGACGTGGAGCACACCCCGGGGGAGGACGGCAGCGAGTACGGCGGGGGCAACGCCGGTGACGTCCACGTCCTCAACCTGTACGGCGACGAGGAAGGCTTCGACGACCAGCGCCCGACGGACTACGTCGCCACCCAGTTCACCACCTTCTCCGACATGGAGTGGGACGAGTGGGACGAGAACCGTGCCCGGGGCGAGGGCGAGGTCCTGGGCACCTGGTGCATGGACGTGGGCTGCCAGGACGATCCCTATGACGTGGAGATCGAACTCGGGGACCCGGTGGAGGTGGACGGCACCTGGTACTTCTCCACGTACACGGTCACCGAGTACGACGACGACATGGCCGAGGAGCAGCGGGAGGCCCTGGAACAGGCCGACGACGGTCAGCTCAACGTGCCCGTGTCCGCGGAGTAGCCGGCGGGGGCCGGGTCGGACCGGTCGGCCCGGGGACGAACGTGAGCTTCGCCTCCGCCCGGTCTTCTCGGAATCCTTACAAAGTTCAGAAAATGCACAAAATCGCTGGTCAGGGCGGACGGTTGGTCGAGTTCTCCGGGGTCCGAGGGGGCCGAACCGGGCGTGGCGAGCCCCGGAGGTCTCTAGTCTGCTGAGTTGTGGGACTCAACCAGCGGGCGGACGACAGCGCGGACGACGGACAGGGCACCGGCGACCGGCCGGTGCCAAGGCACGGCCGCGCGGCTCTGCTGCGCCTGGCCACCTGGTTCGAGGAAGCTGAACCGGACCGGGCCGACGCGTTGGCCGGCGCCGCCTTCGCACTCCACCCCGCCCGCCACCTGGAGGGACGGGTCGACGACAGCGTCGCGGCGACCACCAGCTGGTGGCGGGCCGAGCCCGATCGCAGCACCGTCACCGAACACCCTGGCACCCGTCTCCCCGAACCCGTGCGCGACCACCGCGCCCAGCAGGCCCGTCTGCGCGACGCCGCGGAGTCCTCCGCCCACTGGCGCCGCGCCGGTGCGGAGCAGATCCGCTCCCTGCTCACCGAACCCACCGGGGACCACGCCCGTCTGGACCTGTCCGGCGCCGGGATGGAGGTGCTCATGGAGCTCCTCACCGCCGCGCTGGGCTCCGGTGATGCCTCCCGCCGCCCCACCTCCGCCGGGGACCTGGAGTTCGGGCTGCGCCTGCACGTCTACGCGGCACCCGGGGCCGAGGTCACGGCCCGCGGTGAGGGCGGGGACCTGACCCTGGAAGGGCTGCGCCTGCGGGTGACCTCCTACGAGCAGCACACCGTGGACACCACGCCCCCGGTCAGGCCTTCGGAGAATCCCGACCTCTCGGAGCCCCCGGAGGCCGCCGAGCCCCCGGAGGCCGCCGAGCCCCCGGAGGCCGCCGAGCCCCCGGAGGTTCCGGCATCACCGGAGCCCGTGACCGGCCCTGAACCCCTCGCCGAGCCTCCCGCCGAGTCTGCTGCCGAACCCCCCGCCGCGACCCCCGCGGAGTCTCCGGACACGCCCTTGGACGCACCCTCGGACGACCCGCTGGACGGGCCCGGCGGCACCCCCGCGGACGTTCTCACGGACACCCCCGCGGACGAGTCCGGGGAGGGGCCCGAGGACGGCTCCGCCGACTCCACCGACTCTGACTTCGACGCCCCTGCCGCCGAACCCGAACCCACCGGTACCCTCCCCGGATCGGACCCCGACGTGGAGACCACCGGTCCCATCGACATCGTGACGCACACGCCCTGGACACGGAGGTGGGGGTAATGGAGACGAACACCCACTTGGAGGACGCCGCCCTCATCGGTGAGCGGCAGGCCGCCGCGCGCGCCCTCATGTCTCGGCCCCTGCTCGCCCGGCGCACCCATCCGGTCGAGTTCTCCCTCGTGCGCGCACACGCCGAGTGGCTCGTCCAGCGCTTCCAGCGGGTCCTCGGCTACCGCCTCACGGTGGCCGACGACCACGCCCGCCTAGTCAAACGCGGTCTGGTCGACGAGGTGGTCAGTCCCACTGACCGGGCCACCGGAGCCCGTTTCACCCCGCGTACCCACACCTACCTCGCGCTCGCGCTCGCGGTCTTGGTCGAGGGGACCGGTCCCACCACAGCCCGCACCCTCGCCGCCAAGGTCCGCTCCGCCGCACGTGAGGCCGGGATCGAC
This sequence comes from Nocardiopsis valliformis DSM 45023, assembly GCF_000340985.1. Classification (NCBI taxonomy): domain Bacteria; kingdom Bacillati; phylum Actinomycetota; class Actinomycetes; order Streptosporangiales; family Nocardiopsidaceae; genus Nocardiopsis; species Nocardiopsis valliformis. The sequence goes on along the minus strand of NZ_ANAZ01000001.1, from coordinate 90,081 downwards.
GCCGACCCCGCGCGCGGCCTCGGTGAACGCCGCGCCTACTGCGCCGCCCTGTCGCGCCTGGTCGGTCTCGGCGTGCTCACCGAGACCTCCGGAACCGTGCGCGCCCACCAGGCCGATCCCGCCGCCGACGTCTCACTCACCCCGGACACCGAGGCCCTGCGTTCGGTCGCCGCGCACCTGCCCAAGGCGGGCGACACCCCGGATTCCTTCCTCGCCGACGCCGCCGACCCGGATCCGGAGAGCGACCAGGCGGGCGAGGTCGCCCTGCGCCGCCTGCTCGCCGAAACCGCCGTCGTCTACCGCGAACACCTCTCCGACCGCCAGCGCGACCGCCTCGCCGCCCACCAGTGGCGGGCCGCCGCGGCGCTCGGGAACCTACTCGGCTGCGATACCGAGATCCGCGCCGAGGGTGTGGCGCTCGTCATGCCGGACGAGGCCGCGGCGACCCCGCGCTTCCCCTCGGACGACCCCGTCGGACACACGGCCCTGGCCCTGGTCCGGCACCTCTCCGGCCGCCTGCACCCCGGTCGCCCCGCCACCTCCGTCCCCGTTCCCGACCGGGAACTGACTATGGCACTGGAGATCCTGGGCGGATCGGATGCCTCGGTCCGGGCCGATTGGGCGCGCACCGCGGGCCCCGAGATCCCCGACCCGGAGCGGCTGTCCGCGCTCGTGCTGGAGCTCCTCACCGGTCTGGGCCTGCTCACGGGCGGCCCCGGAGCGTGGGAGCTCACCGCCGCGGCGGCCAGGTTCGGCGCCGACGTGGACGAGCGCGTCCCCCGGATCCAGGACAATGACGAAGACAGCCGGACACACCCCACACAACCGCGTGGATCCGGTCAGGACGAAACCGAGGGCGGGGCCGCTCCCCAGGCCGACCCCCGCGGCGACCTCGACCGGGTGGCGTCCGTGCTGCAAGCGGTGGCGAACGAGAAGGTGAGCGCGACCAGTGGTGACACAGGAGACGATCGAGGCCCCCGGAACAACTCCGGCTGACCCTGCCGACACCCCCCGTTACCGCCTCGAACGCGCGGGCATCCGGAACGTCTGGCAGTACGACGACCACGTCCTGGACTTCGCCGAGGGGCGGCTGCTGCTGCGCGGCCGCAACGGCGCGGGCAAGTCCAAGGCGCTGGAGATGCTGCTCCCCTTCCTGCTGGACGGGGACATGCGACGCCTGGACACCACCGGCACCAATCGCACCAGCCTGCGCTGGCTCATGGCCGACGACCCCCGTGCCGCGCGCCCCGTCGAGGAGGGCACCGGCCCCGACCTGCTGGGCGGACCCGCCGAAGCGGAGCCCGCACCCGAGGCCGGGCAGGGGGCTGGCCAGGACGCGACCGCCAACGCCACGGGCGCCGCCGGTGTCCCTGGTGGCTCCGGTGACTCCGGCAGCGCGACGGACTCCGACGGTCCGGCCGGCTCCGGGCCCGGCACCCGCCTGGGCTACCTGTGGGTCGAGTTCACCACCGCCCGCGGCGACCGCGGCCTCGACTCCGCGGCCCCGGCCCACCGCACCCCCACCGGCCCCAACACCGCCTCCGCGCTGCTCGCCGCCTCCGCTCCCGCGCCCGAGTCCCCGGAAAACACGGAGACCCGGGAAGAAGAGCTCGCCCCCGGTGCCCAGCCCCGGCACCTCACCCTCGGCGCGGCCGTCATGGCCGTGGGCGACGCCGACCCCCGCTGCGTGTTCTTCGTGACCGACCGCCGCGTCGGCCACGACCTCGAACTCGTCATCGACGGCCGACCCAAACCCGTGGACCGGCTCCGCTCGGAGATCGGCGCCGACAACTGCTTCACCAGCGCCGTCCCCTACCGTGCCCGGGTGATGCGCGACCTGTTCGGCATCGACGACTCCGTCCGCTACCGCAACCTCATCCACCTGCTCTACCGCCTGCGCCGCCCCACCATCGGCGACCGCCTTGAGGCGGGCGAGCTGGTCGGCGTCCTGTCCGAGGCCCTCCCGCCTATGGACGAGTCCGTCCTGGACGCGGTCGCCCGCAACATCGCCGACCTCGAACAGGCCCGCACCGATAAGAACCAGCTCACCGAGGCCGGTGCCGGGGTCAGCGCCTTCCTCACCGACTACCACGGCTACCTCCTGCACGTCCTGCGCGCCCGCTCCGCCGAGGTCCGCGAACAGCTTGACTCGTGCACCCGCCGCACCGAGGAGACCGACCGCCTGCGCGCCGAGCTGGACGAGCTCATCACCGCCGAAAGCCAGATCGCCGAGGAACGCGACCAGGCCCGCCGCACCCGCGACACCGCCGAGGCCGACGACGGCACCCTCGCCGCCGCCCAGAGCAACGCCGCCACGGCCACCACCAACGAACGCCGCGCCTACGACGCCGCCGTCGGCGCCTACATCCGCGCCGCCGAGGCAGCCTGGGCCGCCGCCGAACACGCCGCCACCACCGAGACCCACGCGGTGGAGCGCCTGGCCGAGGACACCGCCGCCATCGAGCGCGCCCTCGAAGTCCTGCGCCAGACCCACCTGGAGGCCTCCCGCGCCGCCACCGCCGCCGGACTCGCCCCCCAGGCGCTCGGCCAGATCCCCGACGCCCGCACCACCGTGCACGCGCCCCGGGAGAACACCACCCGGGTCGACCTCCAAGGCCTCGAACAGGCAGTGGAGCGCGCCCCGGTCCACGGCATCGACCTCGCCAACCTGCGTGAACACCTCGGACGCCTGCACGACCGCCTCACCAACGCCGCCAACGCAGCGGCCGACCGCACCGATCTCGCCGCCCGGCTCACCGGCCTGACCACCGCCGAGGCCGCCGCCGACCGCCGCCTGGTCGCCCTGACCAGCGAGGCCGAGAGCGCCGAGGCCACCTTGGAGCACACCCACACCCGCGAACAGGAGGCCATCGCTGCCCTGCGCGCCGAAAGCGCCGCCTACGCCGACGGCGTCCGCACCTGGGTGGCGGGCCTGCGCGACTCCAGCCACGCCCACGCCCTCGGCGAGGCCATCCACGAGCTGGAGGGCAGCGTCGAACTGCCCATCACCGAAGCCCTGCGCGTGCTGGATCCCGAGGTCCCGGCCACCGTCGCCCGCCTCGCCCACACCGCCGTCGACCCCCTCCTCGAAGAACTGCGCGCCCGCCGCGACGTCGCCGTCAACGAGGAGGGCCAGCTCTCCGACGAACTCGCCGACCTCGCCGCCCGCCGTGCCAAGAACCCCGACAGCGTCCCCGAGCGCCCCGGCTGGGCCACCTACCCGCGCCCGGACGGCGACGGCGTCCCCTTCCACCTGGCAGTGGACTTCGCCGACGGCCTCACCTCCCGCGAACAGGCCGGGCTGGAAGCGGCGCTGGAGGCCAGCGGCCTGCTCTCCGGATGGATCCGTGCCGATGGCACCCTCTACGACCCCAACACGCGCGACCTCATGGTCACCCCGGCCCGCCCGGCCAAGGGCCGTACCCTCCTCGACGTGCTCGTCCCCGTGGCCATCCCCGACCGCGGCGTGCAGAACGACAACCTCCGCGCCCTGCTCTCCTCCATCGCCCTGCGCTCGGAGGCCCCTGACAGCGCCGAGGACACCGACGCCAAACACCGTCGCGACAGCTCGGTGGCCACTGTCAGCTCCATGTCGCTCTCCGGCGGCTGGCGCCTGGGCGTGGCCTCCGGCGCCCACTACAAGAGCGAACCCGAGTACATCGGCGAGGCCGCCCGCAAACGCGCCCGCGATCGCCAGTCCGCCAACACCGACCGCCGCATGGCCATCGCCGAGGCGCTTCTGGCCGAGGCCGGGGAACGCCGCTGGGCGGTCGAGCACTCCTACTCCGAGCTGCTGGAGGTCTCTCGCGACCTCCCCGACCCCGCCCCGCTCATCCGTGCCTGGGCCATCCTCGACGTCGCCCGGGCCGACGTCGCCGCGGCCCGCCGCGCGCACGACACCGCCCAGTCCGCCGCCGAGTCCGCGCGGTCCGAACTCCTCGGCATCCGCACCCGCCTGGCCGACGCCGCTGGGGAGCAGGACCTGCCCACTACCCGAGCCGAACTCGACAGCGCCCTGCGCGCCCTGGACCACCTGCGCGTCCTGATCGCCGCGGCCCTGCGCGACCTCGACGTCCTCGCCTGGGAACTCGCCGACCACGAACGCCACGCCGCAGCCTGGTCCCGCGCCCGCGCCGCCCGAGTTCTGGCCGAGGACGCCCGCGCCGCCGCGATCGACGACATGATCACCGTGCGCCGCCAGTTCGAGCTCGGCGACCGCGCCCGCGGTGTGGCCTCCGAACAGATCGACGCCGCCCGCGCCCAGGTCCGGGAACGCGCGGAGGAAGCCGCCCAACGCCTGCCCGAACTCGAACGCGACGCCCAGCGCGCCCGCGACGAGCGCGTCAGCGCCGAGGCCCGCCTGGAGGTCGCCACCGCCGAACGCGCCGAACAGGTCCGCCGCACCCTCGCGGTGGGGGAGACCCTGGTCCAGTCGGTCACCACCGTCGGCGACCCCGACAGCAAGGCCGTCACCGGGACCGAGGACACCGTCCCCGACGCCGTCCTGCTCAGCGCCGCCGGGCTGCGGGACTGCGCCGCGGACGAGGCGCCGCTGGCCCGCTACCTGGAGGCGGTCAACGGCCGCCCGGACGCTGAGACCGGAGCGGCCGAGCCCGCCGGACCGGACGAGCGCCTGGCCCTGCTGGCCTCCTTCGTGGGCCAACTGGAGGAGGGCCTGACCGCGCAGGAGGACGTCGCCGACGTCGACGACAGCACCATCCTCGGCAGCCGCGAGGAGCTGCACCGCCTGCTCGGCTCGGCAGGCTGGGCCCAGACCCGCACCGAACTCACCGAGCCGCGCGGTGTCAAGCGCCTCACCGTGCACGACGAGGACGGCTCCCACGACGTCACCGCCTATGCCGAACGCGTCGCCGAGGCCGTCACCCGCGCCGAGGAGACCGTCGCTATCGCCGAGGAGGAGGCCTTCGAGCGCCACCTGCTGGGCGAGCTCGCCGGACACCTGTCCCGCCAGATCGACGAGGCACAGGCCCTCATCGCGACCATGAACGACGTCCTCAAGGACGTCACCACCTCCGCCGGGCTCGGCGTGCGCCTGGACTGGAGCCTGGCGCCCGATGCCGGGGCCGACATCGAGGCGGTCGTACCGCTGCTGGCCACGCCGGTCGAGGAGCGCACCCGCGTCCAGACCACGCGCCTGCGCGATGCCCTGCGCCGCTGCATCGAGGCGATCCGCCGCCTGGACCCGACCGCCACCGGCGGCGCCCAGCTGCGCGCCGCCCTCGACTACCGGTCCTGGTTCACCTTCACCGTGTACGTCACCGATTCGGCCGGGGACGAGCGCCGCCTGGGCCACCGAACCGCCCTCAGCCAGGGCGAACAGCGCGTGGTCGCCTACCTGGTGCTGTTCGCCGCGGCCGCCGCGCAGTTCGACGCCCTGGCCCAGCGGGCGCCGTGGGCGCCGCGCCTGATCCTGTTGGACGACGCCTTCGCCAAGGTCGACGAACCCACCCACGGGCGCCTGCTCGGGCTGCTGGTCGAACTCGACCTGGACTTCGTCCTGACGTCCGAACGCGTCTGGGGCTGCTTCGCGAGCGTGCCGAGCCTGAACATCTACGAGTGCCTGCGCGACCCGAACGTCCCGGGGATCGCCACGCTGCACTTCACCTGGGACGGCAGTCGGAGGAGGCTCGTCGGCGTGTGACCGGTGGTGGAGCGGAGGGGACCGCCGGGTTTCCGGGGGTGGGGCGTCCTGGACCCGAGTGTCCTGGGTCACCCCGGGGCAGTGGGAAACCCGCAGTTCCGCCGAGGTGGAACGGGTTTCGGGTGCGTTCCGGTATCCGCATCACCAGCGCGCTTCCTCCCGTCCTGTCCTACTCTGCTGGTGCAGGTTCGAGAACGGAGCGGGGTGGCGAAGGTGACTCGGGGACCCGAGGCGGACACACGCGCAGGACGGGACGGCCACGAGGGCGCGCCCCAGGCCGACGACCCCACCACTAAGGCCCTCCTCGATGCCTTGGCGCGCTCGGGGCTGCCCGAGGGGGTCCGGATCTGGGTCAGCGCCGCCCTGTGGGGAGAGGAGGCGCTGGAGGCCCTCCTGCGGGGCGAGCACCTCCCCGAGATCCTTCCCTCAGGGCCGCCAGGACCCCCGCCCGGGCGGGTGCGCCGCGCCTACCTCACCGGCATCCGCGTCCAGGGTTTCCGCGGCATCGGCCGCCCGGCCGACCTCACCTTTTCCCCCGGGCCCGGCCTGACCGTGATCGTGGGCCGCAACGGCTCCGGAAAGTCCAGCTTCGCCGAGGCCGCCGAGGCCGCCCTGACCGGTCGCAACCCCCGTTGGGACGCCATGCCCACCGGTTGGCGCGACGGCTGGCGCAACCTGCACTACGACGAGCGCACCGAGGCGACCGTGGACATCCACATCGCCGGGGACAGCGGACCCACCCGGATCAGCCGCCGCTGGACCGGCGAGAGCGTCCGCTCGGCCCGCGGCGAGGTGGTGCACCCCGGCGGCGAGGTGTCCCCGCTGCGCACTCTCGACTGGGGCGAGAACCTCGTCCGCTACCGGCCCTTCCTGTCCTACGACGAACTCGGCCGCACGGTCACCGGCCGCGCCGCCGAGCTCTACGACACGCTCACCGCCCTGCTCGGGCTCACCGGGCTGGCCGAGGCCGAACGCCGTCTGGCCAAGGTCTGCGACGGCCTGGTCCGACGCCGCGACCGCCCCTCCCGCGAGCTCCGCACCCTCCTGGACGTGCTCAGCGCCTCCGGCGACCCCCGGGCCGTCCAGGCCGTGAACCTCCTCTCCGCGCCCTCCATGGACCTGGAGGCGCTGCGCCGGGTGGCCGCCGACGACGGTCCCAGCGACCCCGCCCTCCACGTGGTGCTGCGCCGACTGCGCCGCCTGGCCGTCCCCGAGCGCACGCTCATCGCCGATGTCGTCAACGAGTTGCGCGGCGCAGCCATGGAACTGGCGATGGCCGCCGGGAGCAAGGGCGACCACGCGCACGGGGTGGTCCAGCTCCTCGAACAAGCGCTGGAGCACCACAAGCGCCACCCCACCGAGACCACCTGCCCCACCTGTTCGACCACCGGGGCGCTCGGTGCCGACTGGGTGCGCCGGGCCAACGCGCAGCTGCGCGCGCTGCGGCCCCAGGCGGCCACCGCCTCGGCCGCCTACGACCGCGCCCAGGCCGCCCGCGACCAGGCCCGCTTCCTGCTCTCCCCGGCACCGTCCTGGCTGCCGCCGGAGAGCGAGCTAGGCCAGGTGTGGGCGCTCTGGGAGTCCGGCACGACCATCGAGGACCTCGGCGAGCTCGCCGAGCACATCGAGTCGGTGGGTCGCAAGCTCCGGGCCGCGGCGGTCAGCGCCCGGCGGGACGCCTCCGAACGCCTGGAGGACCCCACCGACGGCTGGGGAGAGCTCGCCGACCGCCTCTCCGGGTGGTTGGACGACGCACAGGAGGCCGTGGCTGCCAGCGAGACCCTGGGCGCCGCCGAGGCGGCCCTGAACTGGCTCACCGAGCACGCGCGCGGGGTTCGGGCGGAGCGGTTGGGGCCGGTGGCCTCCCAGGCCGAGCAGGTGTGGTTCCGGCTGCGCCAGGAACGGCACATCGACCTCCAGGGCATGCGGCTGATCGGCCGCGGCGCCCGCCGGAGGGTCGAGGTGGACGTGGCCGTGGACGGCGTGGACGACCAGACCAGCGCCCCCGGGCTGCTTAGCCAGGGCGAGTTCCAGGCGCTGGCGCTGTCCATCTGCCTGCCGCGCGCGCTGGTGGAAGGCAACCCGTTCGGCTTCCTGCTGCTGGACGACCCGGTCCAGGCGATGGACACCGAGACGGTCGAAGGGCTGGCCGCGGTTCTGGCGGAGGTGGGGCGGCACCGGCAGCTGATCGTGTTCACCCACGACACCCGTCTGTCGGACGCCTTGCGCCGGCTGGGACTGCCCGCGGACATCCGCACGATCAACCGTGACGCGATGTCCAACGTCTGGCTGGCCGAAGGGACCCCCTGAGCTCTCCTGGGCATTCCCGGGCCGCCTGGGGCCGCCTGGGTTCGCCTGGGGCTTCCTGGAGGACCCTGGGCCCGGCGGTCTCCTCCCGGGCGCTTTTCGAGGAGTGCACGGCGTCACATTCGGTCTCGTTCCGGGGCCTGGCTGGAGCGGCCCCGAGAGCGCGAAACCCCGCTGACAGCGGGGTTTTCGTGTGTCCGGAGGGGTGCGGGGGAGTGGCCCATCAGGGGTGCCGAAGGGGCCTCGGAGTGGCGTCGGGCATTCGATTTGGCAGACCACCCCCTGATCCCTGTATAGTCATGTTCAGCGCAAGGGGGCAACACCCCCGAGGCGGACGAGAGAAAGCCTCACAGCGCGCCCCTTTAGCTCAGTCGGCAGAGCGTCTCCATGGTAAGGAGAAGGTCTACGGTTCGATTCCGTAAAGGGGCTCCACCACTTGATGAGGTTCCGGTCCACTCAGGTGGGTGGCCGGTGAAACTTTGCCGGCCTTGACCGGGGGACATCCGCGATAGGATGTCCTTCCGTTCTGATCGGGGCGGGGTAGCTCAGTCGGTAGAGCAAGCGGCTCATAATCGCTGTGTCGTCGGTTCAAGTCCGGCCCCCGCTACCAACCCGCTGACCCCTGAGAAACATCACTCAGGGGTCGTCGTGGGTGTAAAGCAGTGTTCCACTGCGCCTAGGTAATGTCTCCAGCGAGAAAGGCACTCCGAAGTGGCTGCCACAGACGTGAGGCCGAAGATCACCCTGGCCTGCCAGGAGTGCAATCACCGGAACTACATCACGCGCAAGAACCGTCGGAACACCCCTGACCGTCTGACGGTCAAGAAGTTCTGCCCGAACTGCCGCAAGCACAACGACCACCGCGAGACCCGCTAGGTCATCGCAGGTCGTTCGTCCCAGGCAGGGATCGGTCTACTTCTCGTAGACTCCAGCCCGGTGAGCACATCGCTCACCGGGCTTTTTTTGTTCAGGACCAGGAGAGGCAGAGCGTGGCGATCAACCCTGACTACCTCGGCCGGGAGTATCCCGCCCCCGAGGCCTACGAGGTGACCCGCGGCAAGATCCGCGAGTTCGCCGAGGCGATCAACGACCTCAACCCCGTCTACCTGGACAAGGCCTCCGCCAAGGCCCTCGGGTACGCGGACGTCATCGCCCCGCCGACCTTCCCGGTGATCCTCGGCATGGCTGGTTCCGCGTTGGCCCTGGCCGATCCGGACCTCGGGGTGGACTTCTCCCGCGTCGTCCACGGCGACCAGAGCTTCAGGTACAGCCGACCGCTGCGCGCCGGCGACGTCCTGAGCACGGTCACTCGCATCACCGACATCAAGGTGTTGGGTGGCAACGAGCTCATCACCATGGAGACGGTGGCCGAGGCGGCTGACGGCGAGCACGTGGTGACGGCGGGCATGATGCTCGTCGTCCGGGGTTCCTAGGAAGCGGGGAAGACGACATGAGCAGGATCAGCCACTCCGACGTCGAGGTCGGCACCCAGATCCCCGAGCAGACCTTCCCGGTCCGCCGCCTGGACCTGGTCCGCTACGCGGGCGCCTCGGGTGACTTCAACCCCATCCACTGGAACGAGCGCTTCGCCAAGTCCGTCGGGCTGCCCAACGTGATCGCGCACGGCATGTTCACTATGGCCGAGGCCGGCCGGGTGGTCACGGACTGGACCGGGGACCCCGGCAGCGTCGTCGACTACTCGGTACGCTTTTCCGCGCCCGTGGTCGTGCCCGACGACGACGAGGGCGCCGAGATCACCGTCGCTGGCAAGGTCAAGGCCAAGCACGACGACGGCACCGTCACCGTGCTGCTCACTGCCCGATCCGGCGGCGCCAAGGTCCTGGCCAAGGCCTCCGTGGTCGTCCGCCTGCCGCAGTAGCCCAGCGCCGATCCCACCCCACATCCGCGTTCGCTCCCTTCCCAAGAGGTATGCCCGTGTCCACGATGCTCGCCGACCACACCACCCTCGGCCTGGGCGGTCCAGCCAAAGCCTTCCGGACCGCCGGCTCCACCGACGAGCTGGTCAGCCTGGTCACCGAGGCCGACCGCTCGGGTGAGCGCGTTCTCGTGCTCGGCGGCGGCAGCAACCTGGTCGTCGCCGACGACGGGTTCCCCGGCACTGTCATCCTGGTGGCCTCCCAGGGCGTCACCACGGCCGCGGCCGGGACCGACCCGGAGACCGGCGAGGAGATCGTCCTGCTGCGGTCGGACGCGGGTGTGGAGTGGGACCCGCTGGTCGAGCGGACCGTGGCCGAGGGGCTCAACGGCGTGGAGTTCCTCTCCGGCATTCCCGGCCGGGTGGGCTCCACCCCCATTCAGAATGTGGGCGCCTACGGCCAGGACGTCAGCCAGACCATCCGCGAGGTGCTGGTCCTGGACCGCACCACAGGCGAGCTGGTCACGATGTCCAACACCGACTGTGGCTTCACCTACCGCGACAGCACCTTCAAGGGCCACGACCGGTACGTGGTGTGCGAGGTCGTCTTCGAGCTGCGCCGGGGACCGCTCAGCCGCCCGGTCCGCTACGCCGAGGTCGCCCGCGCCATGGGTGTCGAGGCGGGGGAGCGGGTGCCGCTCGACCAGGCACGCGAGGTGGTCCTGGGACTGCGCAAGGGCAAGGGCATGGTCCTGGACCCCGCTGACCCGGACACCCGCAGCGCGGGATCCTTCTTCACCAACCCGGTCCTGTCCCCCGAGGAGTACGCGGCCTTCCGCGAGCGCGCCGCCGAGCGCCTGGGCGCGGACACCGAGATCCCCGGACACCCGGACGACGCGGGCAACGTGAAGCTCTCCGCTGCCTGGCTGATCGACCGGGCCGGTTTCACCAAGGGCTACGGCGACGGCCCCGCGCGGATCTCGGGCAAGCACACCCTCGCCCTGACCAACCCGGGCGGGTCCACCACTGCCGACCTGCTCGACCTGGCCCGCGAGGTGCGCGCCGGGGTCGAGGAGGCCTTCGGGGTGCGCCTGGTCAACGAGCCGGTGATGCTCGGCGTGAACCTGTGAACCTGTGAACCTGTGAACCTGTGAGCCAGTGGCGGGGGCCGGTCACCAACCGTACGGTTCGAGTGCCTCCTCGAACTCCTCCAGGCGTTCGGGGCACATCTGCTCCACAGCGATGACGAGGAGTCCCGCGTCGCCTTCGGAGTCCATGTAGCCGTTGGTCCAGGCGCCAGCGCTGGTGGCGTCGCAGGTCGACTCGGAGAACTCGGTCACGGCGTCCATGTCGTGGACCTCGAGCCCGTATGCCTCGATCAGGTCGCGGTGCGCGTCCTGGTCATAGCTCTGCGATGAGCAGCCGACTAGGAGTAGCACGGCCAGTACCGCTCCTGCTGTGAGGGCCGGGGGGCGGTGCATCGGGGGATCTCCTTATGTCAGTGGGCACGCGAGTCTATCCAGGCGCGAGCCCCGGCACTGTGACGTAACAGCTCCCACTCGCGCGCCACTCGTGTAGTTCAGGTCAGGGCGGTATGGCGAAAAAATGAGTTAGGTGCACCTAACACGTTTTTTGGGTAAGCCTCATAAAGCAATTCGACTCTTCAATGAATTGCGATGGAAAATAGTTCTGGTAATGTCTTAAGCGTCGAAGGGGAGTAGTCCCCAATGTGCGCGGTCGACATACTGGACGCAGTCGTCCCGGCCGTGTGAGCCCAGCTGAGAGGTGCGAAAGCCCCCAGCGTCAGGGCGGACGAGACCTTTGACCCGGTAGGAAACGACCGGGTTGAAGGGGCGTTCTCCGCCTCCTTCTGCCCATCACGGACAGTAGGAGTAGTATGTCAGCCTTTATGATTGCGCTCGGCGTGAGCACCGCGGCCATCTTCATCGCCGAAATGGGTGACAAGACCCAGTTGGTCGCGATGTCCCTGGCGACCCGTTACCGCGTGCTCACGGTGATCCTGGGCATCACCGTCGCCACCGCCGTGGTGCACCTGGGCAGCGTTTTCATCGCCGAGGTCCTCGGCGCCGCCATCCCCACCGACTGGCTCACCCTCGCCGCCGGTCTCGCCTTCCTCATCTTCGGTCTGTGGACCCTGCGCGGCGACGAGATGACCGACAAGGACGAGGAACGCGCCGCCTCCCGCCGCATTCGCTCCGGCTTCATGACCGTGGTCCTGGTCTTCTTCGTGGCGGAACTCGGCGACAAGACGATGCTGGCCACCATCACCGTGGGCACCCAGTACCACTGGTTCCCGGTCTGGATCGGCTCCACCATCGGGATGGTCGCCGCCGACGCCATTGCCATCGCCCTCGGAGCGGTCCTGGGCAAGAAGCTCCCCGAGCGGGTCATCCAGATCGGCGCCGCGGTCCTGTTCTTCGTCGCCGGAGCCGCGATGCTCGGCCAAGGCGTGTGGATGCTCCTCGCCTGATGCTCCCCGGGTTACAGTGGCCCTCCCTCCTCCGCCAGTGCCCGCCCTGCCCAGGAGGAGTCAGAATCACCGGCGACCGCAACACCGTCAACATGGTCACCGTCCGTGAAATCGACGACGAGGGCTCGGACAACACGATCACCTACGACGACGGCAGCCCCGAAATCGACGACGAGGGCACCGGTAACGACATCTCCTCCCAGAACTGACCAGAGCCCTTCCAGCTGGGAACTCTCTCCTGGGCTGCGCGGAATGGTTCGCGTGTCGCGGCCGGTCGAGGTGAGCAACGAAAAGCGGCAGCGAAGGCCCCGGACTCCCTAGCCCCGCGCGCACCGGTTCCCGTGTCGCGGCCGGTCACCCGTACCGGCGAACCACAACCGCGCCCCGCCACCCCCCGAGCACAGTTTCGGTCCCCGTTTCGAAGATGATCTTGCTACCAGGAGCGAAATCAGCGCCGAACTTGCTTCTGGTAGCAAGATCATCGGGGATGAGGGGGTTTCGGAAGCAGCGGACAGACCTGGGCGCGGACGCTGATGCGGAGTTGATCGAGAAGGCGCTGGCGGCGTTCACCAAGCCCCATGACGCCAATCGGCCTGGGGTGTCCAATGCTGAGCGGGTCTATGAGGCCGCTCATGAATCCGAACCCCACCACCGCACCTGTCGTCCGGACCGGGGCGGCTTCCACCGCCGCCCCGTGACACTGGGCCCGGTGAGCTCCGGGCCTGGCCCCGCAACGGGGCTGGTCTGAGCGGCACGCTACGGGGTTCGGATCAGTCCTGCTTCGATCAGTTTTCGGTGGGGTCGGAGGCCAGCCAGTGGTCGACTCCGGAGAGGAGCTCCTTCTTCAGGGAGTCCGGGGCCCCGGCACCGCGGATGGACATCCTGGCGAGGTCGGCCAGCTCGACATCGGAGAAGCCGAAGACCTCGCGGGCGATCCGGTACTGCTCGACGAGGCGGGGCCCGAAGAGCAGGGGGTCGTCGGTGCCCAGGGCGATCGGGGCGCCCGACTCGTAGAGCTTGCGCAGGGGGACGTGGTCGAGTTCCTCGAAGACGCCCAGGCTCACATTGGAGGTCGGGCAGACCTCCAGGGTGACTTCCTGGGTGGCGATGCGTTCGAGGAGATAGGGGTCCTCGATGGCGCGGACCCCGTGGCCGATGCGGTCGGCGTCGAGTTCGTCCAGGCACTCGCGGACGCTGCGGGGGCCGTTCAGTTCGCCGCCGTGGGGTGTGGAGAGCAGGCCGGCTCGTTTGGCGATGCGGAACGCGGCCTCGAACTCGCGGGCGCGGCCGCGGCGTTCGTCGTTGTTCAGGCCGAAGGACACCACTCCCTTGCCCGCGTACTGGCGTGCTAGGCGCGCGAGGGCTCGGGCGTCGAGGGGGTGGCGGGTGCGGTTGGCCGCGACCATCAGGCCGATGTGCACCCCGGTGTCGCGCTCGGCGGCGCGGGCGGCGTCCAGGATCAGCTCCAGGGTCGCGGTCAGCCCGTCGAAGAGCGCCGCGTAGCCGCTGGGGTCGACCTGGATCTCCAACCAGGCGGAACCGGCGGCCTTCTCGTCCTCGGCGGCTTCAAGGAGCAGTCGATAGATGTCCTCGGGCTTGCGCAACACGGAGCGGGCGATGTCGTAGAGGCGCTGGAAGCGGAACCAGCCGCGTTCGTCGGTGGCGCGCAGTTTGGGCGGCCACTCCTCGACCAGGGCCTGGGGGAGGTGGACCCCCCGCTCCTCGGCGAGCTCCACGAGGGTGTCGTGGCGCATCGAGCCGGTGAAGTGCAGGTGCAGGTGCGCTTTGGGCAGCCGGTCCAATCGGCGAGCGGTGGTCGGTGTCTCCATGACGTAAGCCTGCCGTATGAAGGGCACCGGGCGGGACCGGAATGGTCAACACCACAGAAAACACGAACGCACAAGACACGAAAGTGCCCCGGGGCGTCGGCACTGGCGGTCGACCCGGGGCGCGCTGTTACGGGCAGGCCTACTCGGCCTCGGCCAGCAGCTTCTGGACGCGGCTCACGCCCTCGACCAGGTCCTCGTCGCTGAGCGCGTAGGACAGGCGCAGGTAGCCGGGGGTCCCGAAGGCCTCACCGGGCACCACGGCGACCTCTGCTTCTTCGAGGATGATCTCGGCGAGCTCGGTGGAGGTCTGCGGGGTCTTCCCGCGGATCTTCTTACCGAGCACGCCCTTCACGGAGGGGTAGGCGTAGAACGCACCCTCGGGCACGGGGCACACGACGCCGTCGATCTCGTTGAGCATCCGCACGATGGTCTGGCGGCGGCGGTCGAAGGCCTTCTTCATCTCCTCGACAGCCGTAAGGTCGCCGGAGACGGCGGCCAGCGCGGCGGCCTGCGAGACGTTCGCGACGTTGGAGGTGGCGTGCGACTGCAGGTTGCTCGCCGCCTTGATGATGTCCTTCGGGCCGATGATCCACCCCACGCGCCAGCCGGTCATCGCGTACGTCTTGGCGACGCCGTTGACGATGACGGTGCGGTCGGCGATCTCGGGGACCTCGACGGGCAGCGAGGAGAACTCGGCGTCGCCGTAGACCAGGTGCTCGTAGATCTCGTCGGTCAGCACCCACAGCCCGTGCTCGTCGGCCCACCGGCCGACGGCGCGGACCTGTTCGCGCGGGTAGACGGCACCGGTCGGGTTGGACGGCGAGACGAAGACCAGGACCTTGGTGCGCTCGGTGCGCGCGGCCTCCAGCTGCTCCACACCGGCCATGTATCCGGTGCTCTCGTCGGTGACGACGAAGACCGGGACACCGCCCGCGAGCTTGATGGACTCCGGGTAGGTGGTCCAGTACGGGGCGATCACGATGACCTCGTCACCCGGGTCCAGCATGGCGGCGAAGGCCTCGTAGATGGCCTGCTTGCCGCCGTTGGTCACCAGGATCTGGGCGGGCTCGACCTCGTAGCCGGAGTCGCGCCGGGTCTTCTCCGCGATGGCCTTCTTCAGCTCGGGAAGGCCACCGGCGGGCGTATAGCGGTGGAAACGCGGCTCACGGGCGGCGGCCACGGCGGCGTCCACGATGTAGTCGGGGGTCGGGAAGTCCGGTTCCCCCGCGCCGAAGCCGATGACAGGACGGCCCTCCGCCTTCATGGCCTTGGCCTTGGCGTCCACCGCGAGGGTCGCGGACTCGGAGATGGCGCTGATACGTGCAGAGACACGGGGTCGGTCAGTCATGTTTCCCATGGTGTCACGTGCTCCCCGGACCTGCCGGGGGGAAAGTCACTTCTCCCGGCGGGGAAGGTCACCTTCGCAGTACCGGCTCCCCGGGAAACCGGTTTGGTTCGAGCTGCGGGAAGGGCGTACACTCATCCGCGTCGGCCGGTCGTTATACGGGCGTCACACCCCGCGGGGTGTGCGACAGCACTCCGGACCGGCTATGGTGGGGAACGCAGTTTCCGCTAAGGGCAGTGGCTCAATTGGCAGAGCACCGGTCTCCAAAACCGGCGGTTGGGGGTTCGAGTCCCTCCTGCCCTGCAAGTCCGCGTGCGGTGTTCGGGACGGCGATCAGTCGCTGTCCCGAACACGCCGGGACAACGGAACTACGGGGATACGAAGCAGCCCGCGACTCTAAGGACCCCAGGTGACTCAGACTGACGCCGACGCGAAGCCCGACAAGGAGCCGACGCGTCGTACCGGTCCGGTGACGTTCACCAAGCAGGTCGTCGGAGAACTCCGCAAGGTCCGCTGGCCCACGCGCAAGGAACTGGTCACCTACACCATCGTCGTCATGGTGTTCGTCGTGATCGTCCTCGCCTACGTCTCCTTGCTGGACTTCGCTTTCGGTGAGGCCGTGACCTGGCTCTACGCCACCTTCGGTCGTCCTGCTGGCGTCTAGCCTCCCGCTTTCCGGCGCCTCCTGTGCGCCGTTGACGATGGCGGTGGGCGCCATCACCAGAGTCTCCCGATCGGCCTCCTGTATTCGGCCACGCGAGGCTCCGCTCGTCCGCGCGTTGGTCTCGCGTCGCCCGGAGAGACCGTAAGCTGGCAGAACTGGGTTCGACGCACGGCCTTTTCGGTGTGCGTCGTGCGCACTAGCGAATCCGACGAGAGAAAGAGCAGCCGTGTCCGAGTCCCCACTGACCTCTGACGACTTCCCCGAAGAGGAGCCGGTTCAGCAGTCGGCGGAAGAGACCGGCCTGGCGGGCGAGCTGTCCGAGGAAACGGTCGAGCCGACCGACGCCGACAGCCCGGAACCGGCCGAAGAGGCCGACGAGAGCGCTGAAGGCACCGAGGAAGCCGAAGAGGCTGACGCGGAGCCCGAGCTGCCCCGTCTCGACCCCGTCGAGGAATTCAAGAACGAACTCGTCCTGCTGCCCGGCGACTGGTACGTCGTGCACACCTACGCGGGTTACGAGAAGCGGGTTAAGGCCAACGTCGAGAGCCGTACCCAGTCCCTCAACATGGAGGAGTACATCTTCCAGGTCGAGGTGCCCGAGCACGAGGTCACCGAGGTCAAGAGCGGCAAGCGCCAGCAGGTTACCGAGAAGGTCCTGCCCGGCTACGTCCTCGTCCGCATGGACCTGACTGACGAGTCCTGGTCGGCCATCCGCAACACCCCCGGTGTCACCGGTTTCGTGGGCCTGTCCAACAAGCCCGCCCCGCTGAGCCTCACCGAGGTTGCCAAGCTCCTGGCGCCCGAGCCGGAGGAGGAGCCGGAGCAGGCTCAGCAGGCCAAGACCGCCAGCGGCGAGGCCCGCTCGGACGTGGCCTACGAGGTCGGCGAGTCCGTCACGGTCATGGAGGGTCCGTTCGCGACCCTGCCCGCCACCGTCAGCGAGATCAACGCCGACACCCAGAAGCTCAAGGTGCTGGTGTCGATCTTCGGTCGCGAGACCCCGGTCGAGCTCTCCTTCAACCAGGTCGCCAAGATCTGACCCCGTGGGGGCTTCCCCACAAGCCGCCCGGACCACTGCCCGGGCGACGTAGACTTGGTAGGTCCGTCCTTCGCGGGACGGACCTACTGTCGCGTGTCCCACCCTGGTGCGAACCCGGGCGGAACGCGCTCCGGCCCGTCCGGTCCCGACGGGCCGTGACCCCGTGCCCAGGCCCCGTGCCCGGGCGCGGTCAGCCTCCTTCGGCAGCGGCTCCGCCGTGGTCCACGTGACCCTGTGGCGCCGTGGGGGGAGGCAGGGGCCGGCACACAACGCAGATCAGGCAAAGGACCCGATATGCCTCCGAAGAAGAAACTTGCCGCACTCGTCAAGGTGCAGCTCCCCGCCGGTCAGGCGACCCCGGCGCCGCCCGTTGGTACCGCTCTCGGTCCGCACGGCGTCAACATCATGGACTTCTGCAAGCAGTACAACGCTGCTACGGAAGCCCAGCGCGGCAACGTCATCCCCGTAGAGATCTCCATCTACGAGGACCGTTCCTTCACCTTCATCACCAAGACGCCCCCGGCGCCGCGGCTGATCCTGAAGGCCGCTGGTCTGGACAAGGCCGCCACCGACCCGGGTCGCAGCACCGCCGGTTCGATCACCGCCGACCAGGTCCGTGAGATCGCGCAGACCAAGCTGCCCGACCTCAACACCGACGACATCGAGGCCGCGTCCAAGATCGTCGCCGGTACCGCCCGCTCGATGGGCATCGAGGTCAAGTAGCCCCCTTGCGGGACTGCTCGACGGTAAGAACCACCGTGGCAGGGCCAAGCGCTGGCCCTATGACCACACGTTCCCGTAGGAGAACAGCGTGAAGCGCAGCAAAAACCACCGCAATGCCAACAACCTGGTGGACCGTGACCGGCTCTACGCCCCCGCCGAGGCTCTGAAGCTGGCCAAGGAGACCACCAAGGTCAAGTTCGACGCGACCGTCGAGGTCGCCCTGCGCCTGGGCGTCGACCCGCGCAAGGCCGACCAGATGGTCCGCGGCACCGTGAACCTGCCGAACGGCACCGGCAAGACCGCTCGGGTCCTGGTCTTCGCGACCGGTGAGCGTGCCGAGCAGGCTCGGGCCGCCGGCGCCGACATCGTCGGCGACGACGAGCTGGTCGAGAAGGTCCAGAACGGCTTCCTCGACTTCGACGCCGTTGTGGCCACCCCGGACCTCATGGGCAAGGTCGGCCGCCTCGGCCGCGTGCTCGGTCCGCGTGGCCTCATGCCCAACCCCAAGACGGGCACCGTCACCCCGGACGTGGCCAAGGCCGTGACCGAGATCAAGGGCGGCAAGATCGAGTTCCGCGTGGACCGCCACGGGAACCTGCACTTCATCGTCGGCAAGGTCTCGTTCGACGACACCAAGCTGCTGGAGAACTACCAGGCCGCGATCGACGAGGTCAACC
The DNA here is from genome assembly GCF_000340985.1 of Nocardiopsis valliformis DSM 45023. NCBI lineage: Bacteria > Bacillati > Actinomycetota > Actinomycetes > Streptosporangiales > Nocardiopsidaceae > Nocardiopsis > Nocardiopsis valliformis. The sequence goes on along the minus strand of NZ_ANAZ01000001.1, from coordinate 71,468 downwards.
GCCTCAAGCCGTCCGCCGCCAAGGGCCGCTACATCAAGAAGGCCGTGGTCACCACCACGATGGGTCCGAGCATCCCGCTCGACGCCTAAGACCTTCGCGGTCCTCGTGTGACACAACGAGCGGCCCCCGCCTCCTTCGGGAGTGCGGGGGCCGCTCGCGTGTGTGCGGGGTACTCCACGGGTGAGTCGGCTACAGGTCGGTGATCTCGTCCTCGGACGGGATCTCGAACGAGGTCGAGCCGATGTCGGAGAACTCCATCACGCCCTCGGAACCGGCGTCGGCGAATTCGATGCGCATGGGGAAGCCGTCGGCGTCGAGCCAGAGCTTGGCGTCCATGGAGTCGAGGAGGACCCCGCCGACCAGGTTGGCCAGGGTCTCGCCCTCCGCTTCGCCCAGCGCGCCGATGCCCTCCGAGGTCAGCACACCCTCGATGACGGTGGTCTCCACCCCGTGGATCTCTTCAGAGCCGACCTCCTCGACGTCCTCGATGCCGGAGAAGGCACCGATCGCCGGGATGATCGCCGTGATGTCGAAGTCCTCGGTCGGGTCGACCGCCTCCTCGGGGGTCTCACCGCGGACCCACGGGGTGTCGGAGCCCTGGAAACCGTGCGGGTCGGCCAGCAGTACGTCCTGATCTTCCAGGATGATGGCGGTGCTGGTGCCGAGGTCCTCGCCGGTGAGGCCTTCGGGGGCAGAACCGGAGAGGGCCAGCATATCCAGGATGAACTCGCCCATGGAGGGCATCACCGCGGTCATCTGGGCCCCGGCCGGGTCGTCCATGATCAGGTACTCCAGTTTGACGGAGGTGTCCCCCAGATCCGGGTCGAGGGCGACGGACTCGATCTCCAGGGTGTAGTTGTCGATCCCGTCGGTGGCGGAGTCCAGGTTGGCCAGCAACTCCTCGGCGGAGGTCTCCTCGGCTGCCTCCTCGGTGGTGCTCTCCTCCTCAGCGGCGTCGTTGCCGCAGGCGGTGAGGGCGAGGGCCAGGGAGAGCGAAGCGGCGGCGATCACGGCCGGTGCGCGGGTCTGCACGGGGGAATTTTCGCTTTCTGTGTGGGGGAGCCAAGGCGTTTCAGGCAGAGAACGCCCTGGGGTTTCGATACTCGCACCTTCGGCGGACATTCCGGGCACCCTGTTCCGCCAGACGCGAGGATCGACATCAGTTCCTCACCGGACGGTAACCTCGTCTTCCGCGGGCAGGTCGAAGGAGGCGCTGCCCAGCTCGGAGAACTCCATCACGCCCTCGGAACCGTCGCCGGACAGCTCCACCCGCACGGGGAAACCGTCGGCGTCCACCCACAGGGTCACGGCCAGTTCCTCGGGCGTCCGGCCGAGCAGGGTGTGCAGGGACTCGCGCTGGGCCTCCGACAGGGCGGCCAGGCCCTCGTCGTCCAGCGTTCCCTTGATCGCCGCGGCCTCGCCGCCGTCGACCTCCTTGGTGCCGACCTGCTCGGCTCCGCCCAGGGTGCTCAGGGCGTCGACCAGGTCGGACAGCTCCGCCACCTCGAAGTCCAGGGGCATGGTGACGGAGACCGAGCTCTCGGGGTTCCCGCTGCGCAGCCATGGGGTGTCCACCCCGTAGATCCCGTCCGAGTCGTTGATGTAGATCAGCCCGTCGTGGGAGATGTACTCGTTGCGGGCCAGCTTCTCCACGGTCGCCCCTTCGGGGACGCTGCCGTACTCCTCGAAGACCTCCATCGCGAGCTCGCCCGCGTAGGGCATCTCGCTGACGCAGTGGTGGGCCTCGCGTTCGGCCATGACCGTGCAGGAAACGGTCCTGGTCAGGTTGCCCTCCTCCAGGCCGTCCGCGGAGACGTCGGCCGTGACGGTGTAGGAGGACACCGAGCCGAAGGCCTCGGTGAGCCCTTCCAACAGCTCGGGGACGTCTACTGGGGCGGTCTCCGCGGGCTCCTCGGCGGCGTCGGCCGCCTTGGTCTCCGGGGCGGGCCCCGGCTCGGCGGAGCCGCAGGCACTCAGGACGAGGCCGAGGGACAGGGTGATGCAGCCCGCGGTGAGCAGGGCGGGCACGGGGGATCTCACGGGGGATGTTCGCTTTCTGAACCAGGGGCGCGTCAGGGAGGGGGAGCGCCCGGCCGGGTCATGATGCCACGGGTTCGCTGACCTCGTCGCCGTTGGGGACGTGGAAGGAGGTCCGGTCGCGGTCGGAGAACTCCAGCCACAGCGAAGCCTCCTCACCGGAGGACTCCATACGCACCGGGAAGCCCGACCGATCCACCCAGACGGACACGTCCAGGGCCCCGGAGGTGTCCTCGCCGAGCAGAGGCGCGACGGCGCCGCGCTCGGCGGCCGCGTCGCCCGACGCGGCGGGCAGGATCCCGGTCAGCGGGAGGACTTCGGCGCCACCGATGCTCTCGGCAGGGCCCGCCTCGGCCCCCTCCATCCCGGCGACCAGGTCGACCAGCGCGGACAGGGAGGCGAGGTCGAACACCTCGGCAGGGGCGGGCACGGGCAGCAGGGCGTCGCCCCGGACCCACTCGGTGGGGGCGCCCAGCAGGTCCCCGGTGTCGTGCAGCAGGGCCTCGCCGTCCTCCGGGTAGACCACGACCAGCTCCGATCTGTCGGCGCGGGTCAGGGTGGCCCGTACCGCGGCGGGGGAGTCCGAGACCTCGTAGGACAGACGCGTCCCCGAACCGTCCGGCCCCTCGGAGCCCTCCAGCCTGCCCGGTGAGCCGGGGCCGAAGCCCAGTTCCAGGGTGTAGTTGTTGGCCCTGTCGGTGGCGTCGGCCATGGCCGAGAGCAGCGCCTCGGGGTCGGCGTCCTCGTGCCAGGGCCGGTCCGCGGCACCGAAGACCACGCACCCGGACAGGGTGAGGATCGCGGCGAGGGCGAGGGCGCAGGCGAGGGCGGGGGTGGAACGGGGGGACTCCACGGGGCGACAGGCTCCTTCTGCGCGGGGGAGGTGGCGACGGTCATACGTATCCGTATCAGACCGCATGCCAAAGCACTCCCGCGGTCGGCTAGTATCAGTAATTGCCGAAGACCGCTGGTAGTCACCCGCTCGGGTGGCCTTAAGGACCCATAGATGGGCGCCCGCGCAGGTGTCACCAGAGCTTTCCCGTTCCGGAGCGTGCCAGCCACGTACTGAGAACGCGGTCGTGCCCCGTGCGCCTCGCGCTCGGGGCTTTTTCTCGTGCTGACGCCGATCGTGGAGTCCTTGGGAGTCAACCAGCGTTCACTGTTGGAAGGAGTCCCATGGCGAGGCCGGACAAGGCAGCTGCGGTCGCCGAACTCACGGACGAGTTCCGTGAGTCGAACGGCGCCGTGCTGACCGAATACCGGGGGCTCACTGTCGCGCAGATCTCTGAACTGCGCCGCAGCCTCGGTCAGACAACGCGTTTTCGCATCGTCAAGAACACGCTGACCAAGATCGCGGTCAAGGAGGCCGGCGTCGACGAGCAGATCAACGATCTGCTCGAGGGCCCGTCCGCCATCGCCTTCGTCCACGGGGACGTTGTCGAGGCCGCCAAGGGTCTGCGTGACTTCTCGAAGGCGAACTCGCCCCTGGTGATCAAGGGCGGCATCATCGACGGCAAGTCGATGAGCGCCGAGGACGTCACCAAGCTGGCCGATCTGGAGTCCCGAGAGGTTCTCCTCTCGAAGCTGGCCGGTGCGCTCAAGGCCAAGCAGGGCCAGGCCGCCGCCGTCTTCCAGGCGCTCCCGTCCAAGACTGTGCGTCTCGCGCAGGCCCTGGCGGACAAGCGCAACGAGGAAGCCGCTTAAACCCCATGAACCACGGCGGGTGCCGACGGCGCCCGGCCATTGGCTCGCACGATGCGCCGTCGGGCGCGCGTGTCGTTAGAGAAAGAGAGATCGCATCATGGCGAAGCTCAGCAACGAGGACCTGCTTGCCGCGTTCGAGGAGATGACCCTCCTCGAGCTCTCCGAGTTCGTGAAGCTGTTCGAGGACAAGTTCGACGTCACCGCCGCCGCTCCGGCCGCCGTCGTCGCCGCCGGCCCCGCCGGTGCCGCCCCGGCCGCCGAGGAGGAGAAGGACGAGTTCGACGTCATCCTCGAGGGCCCCGGCGACAAGAAGATCCAGGTCATCAAGGAGGTCCGCGGCCTCACGAGCCTGGGCCTCAAGGAGGCCAAGGACCTCGTCGACAACGCCCCGAAGCCGCTCCTCGAGGGCGTCAACAAGGAGACCGCGGAGAAGGCCAAGGCCGCTCTTGAGGGCGCTGGCGCCTCCGTCACCCTCAAGTAGTCCTCCGCGGGCCTCAGATGCCCGCTGGTCTGCGTGAAGCGGCCGTTCCTCCTCCGGGAGGGGCGGCCGCTTTCCTGTGTCCTGGGGTCGCTGGAGCGTGTACTCGTCGGTAGCGGGGACGTGCCGTGGGCCCGCCGTTGACACCCCGGGATTCGGTCTGCCGGGAACCCCCGCCGTTCCGGTCCGGTGCTCGGCGCCCGAACGTCCCCGCGCACCGTGGTCCGACGTCCCGTTTGTCGTGAACGACGCCGTGTCTGAACCGTCGTGACCTGGGCGATGTGCGAAGCTGGGGCGGTCCGAGCGGGGGAACCCCGGGTGCGCGTGTGCGAACTGTCCCTTGGACGCGGTAATCTCCCGTCCCGGGAATCTTGACGGGCCCCGGGCAGAGTGTTTACCCGCCTTGGGCGGGGGAACCTTTCCGGGTGTCCGTTGGCTCACATCCCCCGTGGGGCCAGGGCAGGCGCGCTGTTTCACCTTGATGGTCCAGGGCTCCCTCCCGGGGAGCGGGCTTGACGGATCGCCCTTCAGGGGTGATCCTGCCGGTGTCGTGAGTGGCGCTGTGGACCGTGAGTGGACAGCGGTGTGGTGTTCGGCTACACTGCTCTTTTGCGCTGCCCTTTGGTGATCCCTGTGTCGGAGTTCGGCTTCCGCCATCCCATTCTTCTGGAATCCGGAAGGCCCGTTCCCGCTCGATGTGACCGTCTCAACCGCGTTGCGGCGGTCCTTCTCGTGACGGATCGTCTGGCGTGCGCGCTTCAACCGCCACAAGCCTTCGGAAGGACCCCTGTTGGCAGCCTCGCGCAACGCCTCCGCTAACGCCCTTGGTCCGCACCGCGTTTCTTTCGCTCGCATTCAGGAACCCCTCGCGGTTCCCAACCTTCTTGCCCTGCAGACCGAGTCGTTCGACTGGCTGCTTGGCAACGACACGTGGAAGACGCGGGTCGAGACGGCCCGCAACGCCGGCCGCAAGGACGTTTCGGAGCAGTCCGGTCTCGAAGAGATCTTCGAGGAGATCAGCCCGATCGAGGACTTCTCGGGCACCATGTCCCTCTCGTTCCGGGATCACCGGTTCGAGCCGCCCAAGTACTCCGAAGAGGAGTGCAAGGACAAGGACATGACGTACTCCGCGCCGATGTTCGTCACGGCGGAGTTCATCAACAACGACACCGGTGAGATCAAGAGCCAGACGGTGTTCATGGGCGACTTCCCGCTCATGACCGTCAAGGGCACCTTCATCATCAACGGCACCGAGCGCGTCGTTGTCTCCCAGCTGGTCCGGTCCCCGGGTGTGTACTTCGACAGCTCCGTCGACAAGACCTCGGACAAGGACCTCTTCGGCTGCAAGGTCATCCCGTCCCGCGGTGCCTGGCTGGAGTTCGAGGTCGACAAGCGCGACTTCGTCGGCGTCCGCATCGACCGCAAGCGCAAGCAGGGCGTCACCGTCCTGCTCAAGGCGCTCGGCTGGACCACCGACCAGATCCTGGAGCGTTTCGGCCAGTACGAGTCGATCCGCAACACCCTGGAGAAGGACCCCACCGCGGGCACCGACGACGCGCTGCTGGACATCTACCGCAAGCTGCGTCCGGGAGAGCCGCCCACGAAGGAGTCGGCCCAGGCGCTGCTGGAGAACCTGTACTTCAACCCCAAGCGCTACGACCTGGCCAAGGTCGGCCGGTACAAGATCAACAAGAAGCTCGGCCTCGACACCGACTTCACCCAGGGGACCCTCACCGAAGAGGACATCGTCGCCACCATCGACTACCTCGTGCGCCTGCACGCCGGTGAGATCGAGAAGGAAACCGTCCTGGGCATGCGCCCGGTCGAGACCGACGACATCGACCACTTCGGCAACCGTCGCCTGCGCACCGTCGGCGAGCTCATCCAGAACCAGGTCCGTCTGGGCCTGGCCCGGATGGAGCGCGTCGTCCGCGAGCGGATGACCACCCAGGACGTCGAGGCGATCACGCCGCAGACCCTGATCAACATCCGTCCCGTCGTGGCCTCCATCAAGGAGTTCTTCGGCACTTCGCAGCTGTCCCAGTTCATGGACCAGACCAACCCGCTCGCGGGTCTGACCCACAAGCGCCGCCTCTCGGCGCTGGGTCCGGGCGGTCTGTCCCGTGAGCGCGCGGGCTTCGAAGTCCGAGACGTGCACCCGTCCCACTACGGCCGCATGTGCCCGATCGAGACGCCCGAAGGCCCGAACATCGGTCTGATCGGCTCGCTCGCCGCCTACGGCCGGGTGAACTCCTTCGGTTTCGTGGAGACCCCGTACCGCAAGATCATCGACAACAAGGTCTCCGACGAGGTCCACTACCTGACCGCTGACGAAGAGGACCTCTACGTCATCGCGCAGGCGAACACCCCGATGAAGCCGGACGGCACCTTCGCCGAGGCCAGCGTGCTCGTCCGCCGTAAGGGCGGGGAGTTCGAGCAGGTCAGCACCGACGAGGTCGACTACATGGACGTGTCGCCGCGCCAGATGGTGTCGGTCGCCACTGCCATGATCCCGTTCCTGGAGCACGACGACGCCAACCGCGCGCTCATGGGATCCAACATGCAGCGCCAGGCCGTGCCGCTGCTCCGCGCCGAGTCGCCCTTCGTCGGCACCGGCATGGAGTACCGCGCCGCCACCGACGCCGGTGAGGTCGTCATCGCCGAGAAGGCCGGTGTCGTCGAGGACGTCACCGCCGATTACGTCACCGTCATGGCCGACGACGGCACGCGCAAGACGTACCGCATGGGCAAGTTCCAGCGCTCCAACCAGGGCACCTGCTTCAACCAGCGACCCATCGTGCACGAGGGTCAGCGCATCGAGGTCAAGCAGGTCCTCGCCGACGGTCCGTCCACGGACCAGGGCGAGATGTCGCTGGGCAAGAACCTCCTCGTGGCGTACATGTCCTGGGAGGGCCACAACTACGAGGACGCGATCATCCTCAGCCAGCGCCTGGTGCAGGACGACGTCCTCTCCTCGATCCACATCGAGGAGCACGAGGTCGACGCCCGTGACACCAAGCTGGGCCCGGAGGAGATCACCCGCGAGATCCCCAACGTCAGCGAGGAGGTCCTGGCCGACCTCGATGACCGGGGCATCATCCGCATCGGCGCCGAGGTCGTCGACGGGGACATCCTCGTCGGCAAGGTCACGCCCAAGGGCGAGACCGAGCTGACCCCGGAGGAGCGCCTGCTGCGCGCCATCTTCGGTGAGAAGGCCCGCGAGGTCCGCGACACCTCCCTGAAGGTGCCGCACGGCGAGACCGGCAAGGTCATCGGCGTCCGCGTCTTCAGCCGCGACGAGGGCGACGAGCTCGCCCCCGGCGTCAACGAGATGGTCCGCGTCTACGTGGCCCAGAAGCGCAAGATCACCGATGGTGACAAGCTCGCCGGCCGTCACGGCAACAAGGGCGTCATCTCGAAGATCCTGCCCCAGGAGGACATGCCCTTCCTGGAGGACGGCACGCCCGTCGACATCATCCTCAACCCGCTGGGCGTCCCCGGCCGAATGAACGTCGGTCAGGTGCTCGAAGTCCACTTGGGCTGGCTGGCCAAGAACGGCTGGCTGGTTGAAGGGGTCGAGGAGGAGTGGCAGAAGTCGCTGCACGCGATCGGAGCGGCCGAGGTCGACCCGAACTCGCGCGTGGCCACGCCGGTCTTCGACGGCCTGCACGGTGACGAGCTCAGCGGTCTCATCCAGTCGGTCCGCCCGAACAAGGACGGCAACCGCCTCATCAACGAGGACGGCAAGGCCCGCCTGTTCGACGGCCGCACCGGTGAGCCCTTCGCCGAGCCCATCTCCGTCGGCTACAAGTACATCCTGAAGCTTCACCACCTCGTGGACGACAAGATCCACGCCCGCTCCACCGGCCCGTACTCCATGATCACGCAGCAGCCGCTGGGTGGTAAGGCGCAGTTCGGTGGCCAGCGATTCGGTGAGATGGAGGTCTGGGCGCTGGAGGCCTACGGTGCCGCCTACGCGCTCCAGGAGCTGCTCACCATCAAGTCCGACGACGTGGTGGGTCGCGTCAAGGTCTACGAGGCCATCGTCAAGGGCGAGAACATCCCTGAGCCGGGTATCCCTGAGTCCTTCAAGGTGCTCATCAAGGAGATGCAGTCGCTCTGTCTGAACGTGGAGGTGCTGTCCAGTGACGGTATGTCCATCGAGATGCGGGACAGTGACGAGGACGTCTTCCGCGCCGCGGAAGAACTGGGAATCGACCTGGGCAGGCGAGAGCCGAGCAGTGTCGAAGAGGTCTAACTTCCGCGGGATTCGAGAGCAGGGGACGAATTAAGTGCTCGACGTCAACTTCTTCGACGAGCTGCGGATTGGCCTCGCCACCGCCGACGACATTCGCCAGTGGTCACACGGCGAGGTCAAGAAGCCCGAAACCATCAACTACCGAACCCTCAAGCCCGAGAAGGACGGACTCTTCTGCGAGAAGATCTTCGGTCCGACCCGGGACTGGGAGTGCTACTGCGGTAAGTACAAGCGCGTCCGCTTCAAGGGCATCATCTGTGAGCGCTGCGGCGTCGAGGTGACCCGTGCCAAGGTGCGCCGTGAGCGGATGGGCCACATTGAGCTGGCCGCTCCCGTCACGCACATCTGGTACTTCAAGGGCGTGCCCTCCCGCCTGGGCTACCTGCTGGACCTGGCGCCGAAGGATCTCGAGAAGATCATCTACTTCGCCGCCTACATGGTCACGTGGGTAGACACCGAGGCGCGTGAGCGCGACCTGCAGTCGCTCGAGGCACGGATCTCGGTCGAGAAGCAGCACCTGGAGCAGCGCCGCGACTCCACCATTGAGGAGCGCCACCGCAAGCTCGAGGCCGACCTGGCCGAGCTCGAGGAGCAGGGTGCCAAGGGCGACGCCCGCCGCAAGGTGCGCGAGGGCGCCGAGCGTGAGATGCGCCAGCTGCGCGACCGCGCCCAGCGCGAGATCGACCGCCTCGACGAGGTGTGGAGCCGTTTCAAGAACCTCAAGGTCCAGGACCTCGAGGGCGACGAGATGCTCTACCGCGAGATGCGCGACCGCTTCGGGAAGTACTTCCGTGGCGGCATGGGCGCCCAGGCCATCCAGGACCGCCTGTCCAACTTCGAGCTGGACGAGGAGGCGGAGAAGCTCCGGGAGACCATCCGCACCGGCAAGGGCCAGAAGAAGGCCCGCGCCCTGAAGCGGCTCAAGGTCGTCTCGGCGTTCCTCAACACCACCAACAGCCCCATGGGCATGGTGCTGGACTGCATCCCGGTCATCCCGCCGGACCTTCGTCCGATGGTGCAGCTGGACGGTGGCCGCTTCGCGACCTCCGACCTCAACGACCTGTACCGTCGCGTCATCAACCGGAACAACCGCCTCAAGCGGCTGCTGGACCTCGGTGCGCCCGAGATCATCGTCAACAACGAGAAGCGGATGCTGCAGGAGGCCGTCGACGCGCTGTTCGACAACGGCCGCCGCGGTCGCCCGGTCACCGGTCCCGGTAACCGTCCGCTCAAGTCGCTGTCCGACATGCTCAAGGGCAAGCAGGGTCGTTTCCGTCAGAACCTGCTCGGTAAGCGAGTCGACTACTCCGGCCGTTCGGTCATCGTCGTCGGCCCGCAGCTGAAGCTGCACCAGTGCGGTCTGCCCAAGCAGATGGCTCTGGAACTCTTCAAGCCGTTCGTGATGAAGCGCCTGGTCGACCTGAACCACGCGCAGAACATCAAGAGCGCCAAGCGCATGGTGGAGCGGTCTCGCCCCGTCGTGTGGGACGTCCTCGAAGAGGTCATCACCGAGCACCCGGTTCTGCTGAACCGTGCTCCCACGCTGCACCGTCTGGGCATCCAGGCCTTCGAGCCACAGCTGGTCGAGGGCAAGGCCATCCAGATCCACCCGCTCGTGTGCACCGCGTTCAACGCGGACTTCGACGGTGACCAGATGGCCGTCCACCTTCCGCTGTCCGCCGAGGCTCAGGCCGAGGCGCGACTGCTGATGCTGGCGACCAACAACATCCTCAAGCCGTCCGACGGCAAGCCCGTGACCATGCCCACCCAGGACATGATCATCGGTCTGTACTACCTGACGACGGAGCGCGCCGGCGCCGCCGGTGAGGGCCGTGCCTTCCGCTCCCCGGCCGAGGCCATCATGGCCTACGACCTGGGCGCCCTGGACCTGCAGGCCAAGATCCGACTGCGTATCGCCGACGGCGCTCCCGCGCCCAAGGACTGGACGCCGCCGGAGGGCTGGGAGCCGGGTGACGTCTACGTCCTGGAGACCACTCTGGGCCGGTACCTCTTCAACGAGGCCACCCCGGTGGACTACCCGTACGTCAACTTCCAGGTGGGCAAGAAGCAGGTCTCGGTCCTGGTCAACGACCTCGCCGAGAACTACCCCAAGGTCCAGGTCGCCACGACCCTGGACGCCCTGAAGGACGCCGGTTACCGCTGGGCCACCCGGTCCGGTCTGACCATCGGTATCGAGGACGTCGTCGCGCCTCCGCGCAAGGCCGAGATCCTCGGTGGCTACGACCGCAAGGCCGACAAGATCCAGCGGGAGTACGACCGCGGTCTGATCACCGACGACGAGCGCCGCCAGGAGCTCACCGAGGTGTGGACCCAGGCCACGGCCGAGGTCGCCAAGGACATGGAGGACAACTTCCCCGCCGACAACCCGGTGTGGATGATGGTCCAGTCTGGTGCGCGTGGTAACCCGATGCAGGTGCGCCAGATCGCCGGTATCCGTGGTCTGGTCTCCAACACCAAGGGTGAGACGATCCCGCGTCCGATCAAGTCCTCCTACCGTGAGGGCCTGTCCGTGCTGGAGTACTTCATCTCCACGCACGGTCAGCGCAAGGGTCTGGCCGACACCGCCCTGCGTACCGCCGACTCGGGTTACCTGACCCGTCGTCTGGTGGACGTCGCGCAGGACGTCATCGTCCGTGAGATCGACTGCGGCACCGACCGTTCGCTCTGGCACGAGATCGGCGAGAAGAACGCCGCCGGTGTCGTCGTGCGCAAGCACAACGTCGAGAACACCGGTTTCGGCCGGACCATCGCCGAGGACACGCTGGACCCCGAGGGCAACCTCGTGCTCCCGGCCCTGTCCGACACCTCCGAGCAGAACATCGACAAGCTGGTCGCCCACGGGGTCACCCGCGTGCGCATCCGCTCGTCGCTGACCTGTGAGGCGAAGATCGGCGTCTGCACCACCTGCTACGGCCGCTCCATGGCGACCGGCAAGCCGGTGGACGTCGGTGAGGCGATCGGTATCATCGCGGCCCAGTCCATCGGTGAGCCCGGTACCCAGCTGACCATGCGTACCTTCCACATGGGTGGTTCGGCCGGTCAGGACATCACGCACGGTCTGCCCCGTGTCCAGGAGCTCTTCGAGGCCCGTGTCCCGAAGGGTATGGCCCCGATCTCCGAGATGGAGGGCCGGATCCGGATCGACGACACCGAGAAGAGCCGCAAGATCGTCGTCATTCCCGACGACGGCACGGACGAGATCGCCTACCCGGTCCCGATGCGTGCGCAGCTCCTGGTGAGCGACGGCGACCACGTCAAGGTCGGCCAGCAGCTCATCCAGGGTGCGATCAACCCGCACGAGGTGCTTCGCATCCAGGGTCCGCGCGCGGTGCAGCAGCACCTCGTGTCGGAGGTCCAGGACGTGTACAAGTCGCAGGGTGTGTCCATCCACGACAAGCACATCGAGATCATCGTCCGCCAGATGCTCAAGCGAGTGAACATCCTGGAGTCGGGCGACACCGAGCTTCTGCCCGGTGAGATGGTCGAGCGTCCGAAGTTCGAGCGGATCAACCGACGCGTCGTGTCCGAAGGCGGCCAGCCGGCCGCCGGACGTCCGGTGCTGCTGGGTATCACCAAGGCCTCGCTGGCCACGGAGTCCTGGCTGTCGGCGGCCTCCTTCCAGGAGACCACCCGCGTGCTGACCGAGAACGCGATCCACGGCAAGAGCGACCCGCTGCTCGGCCTCAAGGAGAACGTCATCATCGGTAAGCTCATCCCGGCCGGTACCGGTATTCCGCAGTACCGCAACATCCGGGTGGAGCCGACCGAGGAGGCCAAGGCCTCGATGTACTCGGTCTCCGGTTACGAGGAGCCGAGCGAGTACACCTTCGGTCAGGGATCGGGCGAGGCCGTTCCGCTGGAGGAGTACGACTTCGGGCCGTACAACCGGTAAGCGCCAACCTGAACGTTGGCTGAGCTGACGGCGGCGGTCAGCCATCCCCACTCCGGGGGTGGCCCCGCCGCCGTTTTCGTCGTTGTCGGTTCGTACACTGCGGTGCGGACGGGGAGAGGGCGCTACGGCGCCGGCGGGAGAGCAGGCAAGTGACTGAAAACGGGGGCGGAGCGCCGGGTAACCGGGGCTCCGAAGCGGATGCGGACTCGTGGTTCAAGCCCAGTGAGAACCGCAACCGCACACAGTCGGAGTACCAGGATCCGCTGGAACAGGAGGGCGCGCCCGAGGGCGACGCCCCTGAGGGTGGTGCGGTCTTCCCGGACAGCGGGGGATACGCGGGGCTGAGCGCGTCGCGTCCGGCCATGGTCGAGCCCTACCCGGACCTGGGGGCTCCTCCCGTGACGCCTCCGGCGGCACCGCCCGCCACCGAGCAGCCCCCGTACGCCCCCGGCGCCATCTCCTACCCGGGCGCGGGCGCGTCGGCCTACCAGCCGGTCACCCGGATCCCGGGGGAGAGCGACCCGCTGGCGGCCCCGCAGGAGCGTCCGGTGCCCTGGGAGCCGCAGGCGCCCCGCGAGCCCGGAGGGTTCCCCGTGGACGAGGGGCCGCGGCCCCCCGAAGCTCCGGAAGCACAAGCGGCACCCCAGGCATACGAGGCGCCGACCTACGAAGCACCCACCTACGAGGCGCCTCCGGCCCCCGAGGAACCCGCCCCCACCGGCGGCTATCCGGGTATCGCCGCGAGCGCCGACGTGCCGCTGCCCCCCGAGGACCCCCAGGTCCCCTCGGAACCGGCGCACGACAGCTGGGCGACCGGCACCAACGACTCGTGGACCCCCGAGCCCGCACCGGAGCGGTTCGAGGCCGAGCGGCCCGCCGAGGCGGAGGCCTGGGCCCCGCGGCCCGAGCGGACCGAGGACACCTGGACCCCGGAAGCCCTCGTACCCGAAGCACCTCTTCCCGAGGCCGACACCTGGAGCCCGCGGACCGAGCGGCCGGTCGAGGACGAGCCGTGGAGTCCGGGGCCCGTCGAGGCGGAAGCCTGGGCCTCGCGGCCCGAGCAGACGGAGGCGGAAGCCTGGGCTCCCGAGCGGACCGAGGCGGAAGCCTGGGCCTCGCGGCCCGAAGACGCGTGGACACCGCCCGCCGAGGCCTCTTGGGCCCCGCAGGCGGCTCCGGAGCCCGCGGTGCCAGCCGTGGACGAGCCGTGGAGTCCGCGGTCCGCCCAGAGCGACTGGACGCCTCCGGCCGAGGAACTCCGGCAGCCCGAACCGGCCCGAGAACAGCCGGACGAGTGGCCGGGCGCCGGCGGCCTGGACAGCTGGAGCCCCACCCCGGACACCGGGGAGGCCTGGAAGGGCGCGGGCACCACCGAGCCGTGGGCCGACCCGGCCGACCAGCAGTGGTCCGAGCCCGCCCACACCCCGCCCCCCACCGGCGACCAGTACGACGACGAGCTCTCCCCGCGGCCCGCGCCGAAGGTTGGCGAGCCGGCCTCCGCCCCGGCCCCGTCCTACGGCACCGACCGCTACGACGACGAGCTTTCTCCCCCGACCCCGGCCCCGGCTCCCTCCGACGCGGTGCCCGCCGACGAGGGCGGTCTGGGCAGCGGGAGCGGCAACACCTGGGCCTTTGACCGCAACGACCCGCGCCTGCCGGACGTCGTCCGCGACGCCGAGCGCCGCCGTCGGGAGTTGGCCCCGGAGGAGCCCGTCTACTCCGACTGGGGCGTCGAGCCCGAGAGCGAGAACACCGCGCAGAGCGCTCCGGAGCGGGAGAGCGGCCCCGACACGGGCGAGCTGTCCGCCGCCGTGGCCACCTCCGACGACCCCCTGGCCGCCATCGCCGACATGCAGTCGCGGGCCAAGGCCAAGGAACCCCAGGAGGCGGGGGAGGCGGAAACCTGGGCCTCACGGCCCGAGCGGACAGAGGCGGAAGCCTGGGCTTCGCGGCCCGAGCGGACCGAGTACGCCTCCGGGCCCGAGTCCGGGCAGCAGTGGGACGACCATTCCTGGGACGCGCCCGCCCGGGCCGAGGCGGCCTGGGACCAGGACCCGCTCCGGGATCCGCTCCAACAGTCCGAACCCGCCGCCTGGGGCGGGACGCCCGGGGAAGGCGACGAGTCCTGGCGGGGCGGTGAGGGTGCGACCCAGATGTTCACCGCGCCCTCGTTCGAGCAGGCCCCCGAGCCCGATGCTCGCAGTGCCCGGACCCGGGACTACTCCGACTACGACGAGCTCGGCTTCGACGACCGCGGCCGCGGTGAGCGCGGTCACCCCGACCAGGGTTACGGCGAGCAGGGCTTTGCCGGTCAGGGCTACACCGACCAGGATCACCGTGACCAGGGTTACGACGACCGCGGCTACGGCGACTTCGACGGCCCGGACACCGGTCGGGGTTATGACGAGCAGGCCTACGACGACCGTGGCTATGGCGATCAGGGTTACGCCGATGACCAGGGTGACGACCAGCAGGGCCACGGCCGACAGGGCTACGCCGACCGCGGTCACGAGTCCGCCGCCGGTCCGTTCACCGAGGACCGCTTCGACGGGGCCCCGGAAATCCCCGAAGCCCCGGAGCGTGCCGGCCGTCCGGCTGAGGATCGCGCCCCCGAAGGGGAGTCGGACTACGAGGACGGCTTCACCCCCGCGGACTACGGGATGCCGGAGCAGCCCAAGCCGGCCAAGCGCCGCCGGGACAAGATCGCCGAGGACTTCCCCGGTTTCGACGAGGCCCGCGACGACGGCGACTACCCCGGTTACGACAGCATCGACTTCCTGGCCGACACCGAGCCCGGGGCGAACGTGACCCTGTGGCTGGGTTTTGCCTCGCTGATCCCGGTCGTCGGTGTGATCACCGCGATCCTGGCGTTGTTCGTCACCGGCCCCAAGGCGAAGAAGGCGATCCGCGAGTCGCGCGGCACCCTCGACGGCCTGGGCCTGATCACCACCGGTACCGTCTTCGCGGTCATCGGTATCGTCGTGACGGTGATCTCCGTCGCGATCTGGTTCGTGGTGTAGCTTCTCGGCCGCTTCCGGTGAACAATGGGTTCTCCGGGGGCGGCCGTTTACTGTTGACGGCCTTCCACCCGCCCTTTGGCGGGAATCTGGGGCGAAACGAGTCTGGAAGCGCGTAGACTGAGGTTGACCCACGGCTACGCGAGATCCGGTTCCGCTTGTCTCGCCATGTCGCACACCGTTTTGACCGCATGTTCGGTTAGCGGTAGCCTGTGTGATTGTGCCCGTGAGTCGACGGGTCACACGTGTGTGTGCGGCGCCCCAGTCCTCCACAGGACGGACAGAAGGCGCGCTGCGCACGTGAACCCCCTCCTGTGAATCGGCCTTTCGGCCGGGTGCTTGCCCGTTCACCATGCGTGGGAACGAGGGCGACACGCCCGACCTCGGGGGTCGGGGAGATTCGGGAAATTCAGCAGGTCAATAGCGATATCGGCTACGAGAACCGGCGTAGGTCACGAGGAAGACGGAGACGCGGTGCCCACCATCCAGCAGCTGGTCCGCAAGGGCCGACAGGACAAGGTCGCAAAGAACAAGACCCCGGCGCTGAAGGGGAGTCCGCAGCGTCGTGGTGTGTGCACGCGTGTCTACACCACTACGCCGAAGAAGCCGAACTCCGCTCTGCGTAAGGTCGCTCGCGTCAAGCTGAGCAGCGGCATCGAGGTCACGGCCTACATTCCCGGCATTGGTCACAACCTCCAGGAGCACAGCATCGTGCTGGTTCGTGGCGGTCGTGTGAAGGACCTGCCGGGCGTTCGCTACCGAATTGTCCGCGGTTCGCTCGACACCCAGGGTGTCCGAGGCCGCAAGCAGGCCCGTAGCCACTACGGCGCCAAGAAGGAGAAGTAAGCATGCCGCGCAAGGGCCCGGCGCCGAAGCGCCAGCTCATCACCGACCCGGTCTACGGCTCGCCGCTCGTCACCGCACTGATCAACAAGGTGCTTCTCGACGGCAAGCGTTCCATCGCTCAGGCGGTCGTGTACGACGCCCTCGAGGGCGCCCGTGAGAAGTCCGGTCAGGACCCGCTCGTCGTTCTCAAGCGAGCCCTGGACAACGTCAAGCCCGCGCTGGAGGTCCGCAGCCGCCGTGTTGGTGGCGCGACCTACCAGGTGCCGGTCGAGGTTCGCGCCTCCCGGTCCACCACGCTGGCCCTGCGCTGGCTGGTCTCCTACTCGCGTCAGCGTCGTGAAAAGACCATGACCGAGCGTCTGATGAACGAGCTGGTTGACGCCAGCAACGGTCTGGGCGCGGCTGTCAAGAAGCGTGAGGACACGCACAAGATGGCCGAGTCGAACAAGGCCTTCGCCCACTACCGCTGGTAATCCCGCGGCGAATCGATTCCTTGAGACCTAGGGAAGACGAGCCTCATGGCTAAGACTTTGCTTGACCTGGCCAAGGTCCGCAACATCGGCATCATGGCCCACATCGACGCGGGCAAGACGACGACGACCGAGCGGATCCTCTACTACACCGGTGTGACCCACAAGGTGGGCGAGGTCCACGATGGCGCTGCCACCATGGACTGGATGAAGGAGGAGCAGGAGCGGGGTATCACCATTACCTCGGCTGCTACCACCACCCACTGGGACGACCACACCATCAACATCATCGACACGCCCGGCCACGTCGACTTCACGGTCGAGGTCGAGCGGTCGCTGCGTGTGCTCGACGGTGCCGTCGCGGTGTTCGACGCCAAGGAAGGCGTGGAGCCCCAGTCGGAGCAGGTCTGGCGTCAGGCCGACCGTTACAAGGTCCCGCGGATCTGCTTCGTCAACAAGATGGACAAGATCGGCGCCGAGTTCCAGCGTTGTGTCGACATGTTCCGTGAGCGCCTCGGCGCGAACGCCATGCCGATCCAGCTGAACATCGGTGCCGAGAGCGACTTCAAGGGCGTCATCGACCTCGTGAAGATGAAGGCCTACGTCTGGAACGACGAGGCCGCGCTCGGCGAGATGTACGACACCGTCGACATCCCCGAGACTCACGTGGACGCCGCCCGCGAGGCTCGCGACCAGTTCATCGAGACGCTGGCCGAGGCCGACGACGAGATCATGGAGCTGTACCTCGAGGGCAAGGAGCCCACCGAGGAGCAGCTGGTGCCCGCGATCCGTCGCGCCACCATCGCCGGTACCGCGATCCCGATCGTCTGTGGCACCGCGTTCAAGAACAAGGGCGTTCAGCCCCTGCTCGACGCGGTCACCGCTTACCTTCCCTCGCCCCTGGACGTGGACGCCATTGAGGGCCACGACCCCAAGGACGAGACCGAGGAGACGAAGCTCGAGCGCAAGCCGAGCGTCGACGAGCCGATGTCCGCGCTGGTCTTCAAGATCATGAGCGACCCGCACCTGGGTCGCCTGACCTACCTGCGCATCTACTCGGGTGTTCTCAACACCGGTACCCAGGTTCTGAACAGCCTGAAGGGCCGCAAGGAGCGCATCGGCAAGATCTACCGCATGCACTCCAACAAGCGTGAGGAGATCTCCGAGGCGGGCGCGGGCGACATCGTCGCGGTCATGGGTCTGAAGGACACCACGACCGGCGAGACGCTCTGCGACCAGTCGGCTCCGATCGTCCTGGAGTCCATGACCTTCCCGGCTCCGGTCATCGAGGTGGCCATCGAGCCGAAGACCAAGAGCGACCAGGAGAAGCTGGGCATCGCGATCCAGCGTCTGGCCGACGAGGACCCCTCCTTCCAGGTGGCCTCGGACGAGCAGACCGGTCAGACCGTGATCTCCGGTATGGGTGAGCTGCACCTCGAGGTGCTGGTCAACCGTATGCGCGACGAGTTCAAGGTCGAGGCGAACATCGGTAAGCCCCAGGTGGCCTACCGGGAGACCATTCGCAAGAAGGTCGAAGGCCACGTCTACACCCACAAGAAGCAGACCGGTGGGTCGGGCCAGTTCGCCAAGGTCAAGATCGACCTTGAGCCGCTCGTGGTCGAAGAGGGCGACGCGTCCGGGTACGAGTTCGTCAACTCCGTCACCGGTGGCCGCATCCCGCGGGAGTACATCCCGTCGGTCGACGCCGGCTGTCAGGAGGCCGCTGAGCTGGGTGTGCTCGCGCACTACCCGCTCGTCGGCATCAAGGTGACGCTGCAGGACGGTCAGTACCACGACGTCGACTCCTCGGAGATGGCGTTCAAGACCGCTGGTTCGATGGCCTTCAAGGAGGCCGTCAAGCTCGCGAAGCCCACGCTGCTCGAGCCGGTCATGGCCGTTGAGGTCACGACGCCCGAGGAGTACATGGGTGACGTGATCGGTGACCTGAACTCCCGTCGTGGACAGATCCAGTCCATGGACGAGCGTTCCGGGGTCCGGGTCGTCAAGGCCCAGGTGCCCCTTTCGGAAATGTTCGGCTACGTGGGTGACCTGCGCAGCCGTACGCAGGGTCGAGCCAACTACTCGATGGTGTTCGACTCCTATGCGGAGGTTCCGTCCGCTGTCGCCACCGAAATCGTGGCGAAGGTTCGCGGCGAATAGCCGCGAACACGAAACCCGGCTGTTCCCCGTGCCCACGGGGTTGGACCACAGCCAGATAGATCTGTACGTCTAGGAGATTTCCAGTGGCGAAGGCAAAATTCGAGCGGACTAAGCCGCACGTCAACATCGGCACCATCGGTCACATTGACCACGGCAAGACCACGCTGACGGCAGCCATCACCAAGGTTCTGCACGACGCGTACCCGGAGCTGAACCCGTTCACCCCGTTCGAGGACATCGACAACGCTCCTGAGGAGCGCGAGCGCGGTATCACCATCTCCGTCGCTCACGTCGAGTACCAGACCGAGGCGCGTCACTACGCTCACGTCGACTGCCCCGGTCACGCTGACTACGTGAAGAACATGATCACGGGTGCCGCGCAGATGGACGGCGCGATCCTGGTCGTGGCCGCCACCGACGGCCCGATGCCGCAGACCAAGGAGCACGTCCTCCTTGCTCGCCAGGTCGGCGTCCCCGCCATCGTCGTCGCCCTGAACAAGGCCGACATGGTGGACGACGAGGAGATCTTCGAGCTCGTCGAGCTCGAGGTGCGTGAGCTCCTCAGCGAGTACGAGTTCCCCGGCGACGACGTCCCGGTCACCAAGGTCTCGGCGCTCAAGGCGCTCGAGGGCGACGCCGAGTGGGGCAAGTCCGTCCTGGAGCTCATGGGCACGGTCGACAGCTTCATTCCGGAGCCCGAGCGTGACACCGAGAAGCCCTTCCTCATGCCGATCGAGGACGTCTTCTCGATCACCGGTCGCGGCACCGTCGTCACCGGCCGTATCGAGCGCGGCATCGTCAACGTCAACGAGACCGTTGACATTGTCGGCATCAAGGAAGAGAAGCAGACCACCACCGTCACCGGTGTTGAGATGTTCCGCAAGCTGCTCGACAACGGTCAGGCCGGCGACAACGTCGGTCTGCTCCTGCGCGGCATCAAGCGCGAGGACGTCGAGCGCGGCCAGGTCGTGATCAAGCCCGGCACGACCACCCCGCACACCGAGTTCGAGGGCCAGGTTGTCATCCTGTCCAAGGACGAGGGCGGCCGCCACACGCCGTTCTTCAACAACTACCGCCCGCAGTTCTACTTCCGCACCACCGACGTCACCGGCGTCGTGACGCTGCCGGAGGGCACGGAGATGGTCATGCCCGGTGACAACACCGAGATGACCGTCAACCTGATCCAGCCGGTCGCGATGGAAGAGGGCCTCAAGTTCGCCATCCGTGAGGGTGGCCGGACCGTGGGCGCGGGTCGCGTCACGAAGATCCTCAAGTAGCACACAAGTTGGGGTGGCCCCATTCGGAGCCGCTCCAGCGCGGTGGGTGGGCCGCTTCAAGGCGGCCCACCCACCCACACTCAAGACGTCATCGGGCTCTGTGACGGTGACGCACCGCAGGGGCAAGCCCTGTTGCGGTTTCTCAAGGGAATAGGGGCTCACGGCCAACACGCCGGCGGATTTCGCCGACGGGCCTGGGCGTCTGTGCCCGGACAGCTCACCGTTACGGACACTGAAGCGAAGGACGAACAGGCCACATGGCGGGACAGAAGATCCGCATTCGGCTAAAGGCCTATGACCACGAGGTCATCGACAGCTCGGCGCGCAAGATCGTTGAGACTGTGACGCGAACTGGCGCACAGGTCGCGGGCCCGGTGCCGCTGCCGACGGAAAAGAACGTTTACTGCGTTATCCGATCGCCGCACAAGTACAAGGACTCGCGCGAGCACTTCGAGATGCGCACCCACAAGCGGCTGATCGACATCATCGACCCCACGCCGAAGACGGTCGACTCGCTCATGCGACTCGACCTCCCGGCTGGCGTTGACATCGAGATCAAGCTTTAAGGACGCACTGACATGGCCACCAAGCAGATCAAGGGAGTTCTGGGCGAAAAGCTCGGCATGACCCAGGTCTTCGACGACGCGGGCAAGATGGTGCCCGTGACCGTCCTGAAGGCCGGTCCGTGCGTCGTGAGCCGCATCCGGACTCCGGACACCGATGGCTACTCCGCCATCCAGCTCGGCTACGGGCAGATCAACCCGCGCAAGGTGAACAAGCCCCTGGGCGACTACCTTCGCGCGAACGACCTGACCCCGCGCCGGCACTACGTCGAGGTGCGCACCACCGACGCCTCCGAGTACACGCTCGGCCAGGAGGTCGACGCCGCCGCGTTCGAGATCGGCCAGAAGGTCGATGTCACGGGCAAGAGCAAGGGCAAGGGTTTCGCCGGTGTGATGAAGCGCCACGGTTTCCGTGGTCTCTCCGCCTCGCACGGCACCCAGCGTAAGCACCGCTCGCCCGGTTCCATCGGCGGCTGCGCCACACCCGGCCGCGTTTTCAAGGGCATGCGGATGGCCGGGCGCATGGGCAACGTGCGCAAGACCGTCCAGAACCTGACCGTTCACTCTGTGGACGCGGAGAAGGGCCTCATCCTGGTCAAGGGTGCTGTCCCCGGTCCCAACGGCGGTCTGGTGCTCGTCCGCACCGCTGTGAAGGGGGACAAGTAAGTCATGGCCCAGATCGAGGTCAAGAACCCCGAGGGCGGCTCCAAGGGCAGCGTTGAGCTCCCCGAGTCCGTCTTCGCCCAGCAGGTCAGCATTCCGCTGATCCACCAGGTCGTGAACGGCCAGCTGGCCGCCGGCCGGCAGGGCACGCACGCCACCAAGACCCGCGGCGAGGTTCGCGGCGGTGGCAAGAAGCCCTACCGCCAGAAGGGAACCGGTCGCGCCCGTCAGGGCTCGATCCGCGCCCCGCAGTACACCGGCGGTGGCACCGTTCACGGTCCCCAGCCGCGTGACTACAGCCAGCGGACCCCCAAGAAGATGAAGGCCGCCGCCCTGCGCGGTGCCCTCTCCGACCGGGCGAACCACGGCCGCATCCACGTCATCAGCACGTTCATCGCTGAGGACGCGGAGAGCAAGTTCACGCAGACCGCTCTGAAGTCGCTGCGTCAGGTCACCGAGTCCGACAAGGTTCTCGTCGTCCTGGCCCGCGAGGACGAGCACAACCGGCGCGCCCTGCGCAACCTCGAAGAGGTCCACATCCTCGACGCGGACCAGGTGAACACCTACGACGTCCTGTACTCGGACGACGTGGTCTTCACCGAGGCGGGCTACGCCGAGTTCCTGGCCCACGCGGCCGGTACCTCGAAGGCCGCTGAGTCCGAGGAGGACGACCAGTGAGGATCGCCGACCACCGGGACATCATCGTCGAGCCGGTGATCTCCGAGAAGAGCTACGGGCTCATGGACGAGAACAAGTACACGTTCATCGTTCGCCCGGACGCCAACAAGACCCAGATCAAGATCGCGATCGAGAAGATCTTCGAGGTGAAGGTCACGAGCGTGAACACGATCAACCGGAAGGGTAAGCGCAAGCGCACCCGTTTCGGTTTCGGGAAGCGTCCCGACACCAAGCGCGCGATCGTCAGCGTGGCCGAGGGCCAGCGGATCGACATCTTCGGTGTCTAGGACCTTTCCGAGGTCTGACCGCTACATGTCAAGCAACACGTAAAGGAATGCGCGAAGAAGATGGGCATTCGTAAGTACAAGCCGACGACGCCGGGTCGTCGCGGCTCCAGCGTGAGCGACTTCGTCGAGATCACGCGCTCGGAGCCGGAGAAGTCCCTGGTCCGTCCGCTTCACTCCAAGGGCGGTCGTAACGGCCACGGCCGGATCACCGCTCGTCACCAGGGTGGTGGCCACAAGCGCGCCTACCGCGTGATCGACTTCCGTCGTCACGACAAGGACGGCGTTCCGGCCAAGGTCGCTCACATCGAGTACGACCCCAACCGCACCGCTCGCATTGCTCTGCTGCACTACGTGGACGGTGAGAAGCGCTACATTCTGGCGCCCGCCGGCCTCAAGCAGGGCGACAAGATCGAGAACGGCCCCCAGTCCGACATCAAGCCGGGCAACTGCCTCCCGCTGCGCAACATCCCCACGGGTACGTTCGTGCACGCGGTCGAGCTGAAGCCCGGTGGCGGTGCCAAGCTGGGTCGTTCCGCGGGGTCGCAGATCCAGCTCCTCGCCAAGGAAGGCCGTTACGCCACGCTGCGTATGCCCTCCGGCGAGATGCGCATGGTCGAGATCTCGTGCCGCGCCACGGTTGGTCAGGTCGGCAATGCCGAGCAGTCCAACATCAACTGGGGCAAGGCCGGCCGCTCGCGGTGGAAGGGCAAGCGCCCGACCGTCCGTGGTGTGGTCATGAACCCGGTCGACCACCCGCACGGTGGTGGTGAGGGCAAGACCTCCGGTGGTCGTCACCCGGTCAGCCCCTGGGGCAAGAAGGAAGGCCGGACCCGGGCCAAGAACAAGGCCAGCGACAAGCTGATCGTGCGGCGTCGGCGTAGCGGTAAGAAGAAGCGGTAAGGAGCACGTCTGATGCCACGTAGCCTTAAGAAGGGTCCCTTCGTCGACGACCACCTCATCAAGAAGGTGGAAGTTCAGAACGAGAAGGGGACCAAGAACGTCATCAAGACGTGGTCCCGGCGATCCATGATTGTCCCGGAGATGATCGGTCACACGATCGCCGTCCACGACGGCCGCAAGCACGTTCCGGTGTTCGTGTCGGAGTCGATGGTCGGCCACAAGCTCGGTGAGTTCGCTCCCACGCGTACTTTCCGTAGCCACGTCAAGGACGACCGCCGCAGCCGCCGCTAGCGGTTGCAGCAGTTGTAAGAACCATTTTCTCCACGGTGAGTGGGGAAGGAATTTCCGTGAGCGAGGGAAAAGCGATGGGAACGAGGGCACAGGCGCGGTTCGTCCGCGTTACGCCCCGAAAGGCTCGCCGGGTGGCGGACCTTATTCGCGGGTTGCCCGCTGACGAGGCACAGGCGGTGCTCCGGTTCGCGCCCCAGTCGGCGAGCGAGCCCGTTGGCAAGGTGCTGGCTAGCGCCATCGCCAACGCTGAGCACAACGACAAGCTGGACCGTGAGTCCCTGGTGGTCGAGCGCGTGTGGGTGGACGAGGGTCCGACCCTGAAGCGCATTCGCCCCCGAGGCTTCGGCCGGGCTTTCCGAGTCACGAAGCGCACGAGCCACATCACTGTGGTCGTCGCTGAGAACTCGGGCGCCTCGTCCAAGACGAAGGAAAGGACCCGATAGTGGGGCAGAAGGTAAACCCGCACGGGTTCCGCCTCGGCATCACCACCGACTTCAAGAGCCGTTGGTACGCCGACAAGTCCTACAAGGACTACGTCAAGGAAGACGTCGCGATCCGTCGGATGCTGACCCGTGGCATGGAGCGCGCGGGCATCTCCAAGGTCGAGATCGAGCGTACCCGTGACCGTGTTCGCGTGGACGTCTACACCGCCCGGCCGGGCATTGTCATCGGCCGCCGCGGCGTTGAGGCTGACCGGATCCGTACGGACCTGGAAAAGCTCACCGGCAAGCAGGTGCAGCTGAACGTCTTCGAGGTCAAGAACCCCGAGATCGACGCGCAGCTTGTCGCCCAGGGCGTCGCTGAGCAGCTGAGCAGCCGCGTGGCTTTCCGCCGCGCGATGCGCAAGGCCATGCAGAGCGCCATGAAGAGTGGCGCCAAGGGTATTCGTATCCAGTGTGGTGGTCGTCTGGGTGGGGCTGAGATGTCCCGCTCGGAGTTCTACCGCGAGGGTCGTGTCCCGCTGCACACGCTGCGTGCCGACATCGACTACGGCTTCTTCGAGGCTCGTACGACGTTCGGTCGCATCGGCGTCAAGGTGTGGATCTACAAGGGCGACGCCCCTGTGACCCGCGCCGAGCGCGAGGCCGCTCAGGCCGCCGCGCGCACCGCCGGTGGCGGTCAGCGTCGTGAGCGTCCGCAGCGCCGCCGTCGTGGCGGTGCCGCTGGCGCCCCGAACACCGACGCCAAGGCTGGTGCTTCGGCCGAGGCCCCGAAGACCGAGGGGAGCTAACCGATGCTTATTCCTCGTAAGGTGAAGTACCGGAAGCAGCACCACCCGGACCTTCGCGGCAAGGCCCAGCGCGGTACCACGGTCGCCTTCGGCGAGTTCGGTATCCAGGCGCTGGAGTCGGCCTACGTGACGAACCGTCAGATCGAGTCCGCTCGTATCGCCATGACGCGTCACATCAAGCGTGGCGGCAAGGTGTGGATCAACATCTTCCCGGACCGTCCGCTGACGAAGAAGCCTGCCGAGGTCCGCATGGGCTCCGGTAAGGGTTCGCCCGAGTGGTGGGTCGCTCCGGTCAAGCCGGGTCGTGTGATGTTCGAGCTGTCGGGCGTGCCCGAGGCCATCGCGAAGGAAGCGATGCGCCGTGCGATGCACAAGCTCCCGATGAAGTGCAAGTTTGTTAAGCGGGAGGGGGAGTGATGGCGAAGTCCGTGACTGCCCATGAGCTGCGCGACCAGTCCGTCGAGGACCTGGTCACCAAGCTCAAGGAAGCCAAGGAAGAGCTCTTCAACCTCCGCTTCCAGGCCGCTACCGGCCAGCTCGACAACCACAGCCGTCTTCGTACCGTCAAGCGCGAGATCGCGCGGATCTACACGGTGCTGCGCGAGCACGAGCTGGGCATCGTCCAGCTGTCTGGTGAGTCGGCTGAGGAGACGAAGGAAGCAGCCGAATGAGTGAGAACCAGACTGACACGCGCAACTACCGCAAGGTGCGCGAGGGCTACGTCGTCAGCGACAAGATGGACAAGACCGTCGTTGTCGAGGTTGAGGACCGCGTCAAGCACGCCCTGTACGGAAAGGTCATCCGTCGGACGACCAAGTACAAGGCGCATGACGAGGCGAACTCCGCTGGCGTCGGCGACCGGGTCCGCATGATGGAGACCCGGCCGCTCTCCGCGACGAAGCGTTGGCGCGTCGTGGAGATCCTGGAGAAGGCTAAGTAACCCCAGCCTGTTGGCGGCCGGCACGAGTTGTCGGCCGCCGACGCGAGGGGTGAGACCACCTAGCCGTGCGGCAGTGGACCGCACGCATCACATCAGGAGCAGACGTGATTCAGCAGGAGTCGCGACTCAAGGTCGCTGACAACACGGGTGCCAAGGAGATCCTTACCATCCGTGTTCTCGGTGGCTCGGGTCGGCGCTACGCCGGTATTGGTGACACCATCGTCGCCACGGTGAAGGACGCCCTGCCTGGCGCTGGAGTCAAGAAGGGCGACGTCGTCAAGGCCGTTGTCGTGCGCACCGTCAAGGAGCGCCGCCGGCCCGACGGCTCCTACATCCGCTTCGATGAGAACGCTGCCGTGCTCATCAAGGACGGTGGGGACCCGCGAGGCACCCGCATCTTCGGCCCGGTCGGCCGTGAGCTGCGTGACAAGAAGTACATGCGCATTATTTCGCTGGCGCCGGAGGTGCTCTAAGCGATGAAGATCAAATCTGGCGACGAGGTCATCGTTCTCGCCGGCAAGGACAAGGGTGCCACCGGCAAGGTCGTCAAGGCCCTGCCCAAGGAAGACCGTGTCATCGTCGAGGGCGTCAACCTGGTCAAGAAGCACAGGAAGGCCAACCCGGCCGGCGGCCAGCAGGGCGAGGTCGTCACCAAGGAGGCCCCCCTCCACGTGAGCAATGTTGCGCTCGCGGAGGACGGCAAGGCCACCCGGGTCGGCTACCGCTTCGAGGAAGACGGAACCAAGGTTCGCGTCTCCCGTCGCACCGGTAAGGACATCTGATGACGGTTACGAACGACATCACCGCCCCTCCGATGCCGCGACTCAAGGAGAAGTACCGCAACGAGATCGCTGCGGGCCTCAAGGACGAGTTCGACATCGCCAACGTCATGCAGATCCCCGGTCTCACGAAGATCGTGGTCAACATGGGCGTGGGCGAGGCGGCTCGTGACGCGAAGCTGATCCAGGGTGCTATCGCCGACATCACGGCGATCACCGGTCAGAAGCCCAAGGTCAACCGGGCCAAGAACTCCATCGCGCAGTTCAAGCTGCGCGAGGGTCAGCCGATCGGCGTCACTGTGACGCTGCGCGGCGACCGCATGTGGGAGTTCCTTGACCGGCTGCTCTCGCTGGCCCTGCCTCGGATCCGGGACTTCCGTGGTCTTTCCCCGAAGCAGTTCGACGGGAACGGCAACTACACGTTCGGTCTGACCGAGCAGGTCATGTTCCACGAGGTTGACCCGGACAAGGTCGACCGCCAGCGTGGGATGGACATCACGGTTGTCACGACGGCGACCACCAACGAACAGGGCCGCAGTCTGCTCAAGCGGCTCGGTTTCCCGTTCAAGGAAGCCTGAGGGGTTACCACAGATGGCTAAGAAGTCCCTGATCGCGAAGTCGCAGCGGAAGCCGAAGTTCGGCGTTCGTGCGTATACTCGATGCTCCAGGTGCGGCCGCCCCCGCGCCGTCTTCCGGAAGTTCGGCCTGTGCCGTATCTGCTTCCGCGAGATGGCTCACAAGGGTGAGCTGCCCGGTATCACCAAGTCGAGCTGGTAGTTTCCGGTGGGGCCGACCATGCGCGCTAGCGCGGTCGGCCCCCCGAAGCGCCATCCGTTTGGTTGCTTATAGCGGTGCCCGTGACCGCTCCATAGCGGTCCGCGGGTCAGCAACATCCATTCATCAGGGCACGGCAGTCCCGCGAGGGACCGCGGTGCCCACGACCACGCCGTAGGTCCTGTTTGTGCACTCCCCGGGGGCGACCCCGCAGGGAGGCAGGCTCTGGGAAAGCCCGCACTCGGAAACCGCGGTGAGGAAGGGCCAGTCGGCCATGACGATGACCGACCCGATCGCAGACATGCTGACACGTCTGCGTAACGCGAATTCGGCATACCACGACACCGTGACGATGCCGTATTCCAAGATCAAGGCGCACATCGCCGAGATCCTCCAGCAGGAGGGCTTTATTCAGGGCTGGCGTGCCGAGGAGGCCCCTGTGGGCCAGAGCCTCGTCCTCGACCTGAAGTACGGCCCCACCCGTGAGCGTTCCATCGCGGGTATCCGCCGGGTCTCCAAGCCCGGCCTCCGCGTGTACGCGAAGAAGGAGAACCTTCCGCGTGTGCTGGGTGGCCTCGGTGTGGCGATCATTTCGACGTCCGGTGGCCTGATGACTGACAAGCAGGCCAAGAAGCGTGGCGTGGGCGGCGAAGTCCTCGCTTACGTCTGGTAACTAGGGAGAGACTGAAGCATGTCGCGAATCGGTCGACTGCCGCTCTCGGTCCCCAAGGGCGTCGAAGTCACGATTAACGGGCAAGACGTCACTGTCAAGGGGCCGAAGGGCGAACTGAAGCACACGATCACCGAGCCGATCACCGCCTCTTTCGAGGACGGGGTCGTCACGGTGGCGCGTCCCGATGACAAGCCGGAGAACCGGTCGCTGCACGGTCTGACCCGTGCGCTGATCGCCAACCTCGTCGAGGGTGTCTCCAAGGGTTACGCGAAGACGCTGGAAATCCACGGTGTGGGTTACCGCGTCCAGGCCCGCGGCTCCAACCTGGAGTTCTCGCTGGGCTTCAGCCACCCCGTGGTCATCGAGCCCCCCGAGGGCATCACCTTCCGCGTGGAGAAGCCGACGATCCTCCACGTCGAGGGCATCGACAAGCAGCTGGTGGGCCAGGTCGCCGCGAACATCCGTAGTCTGCGCAAGCCTGACCCGTACAAGGCCAAGGGCGTGCGGTACAAGGGTGAGCACATCCGCCGCAAGGCCGGAAAGGCTGGTAAGTAGGCATGGGCATCACCGTGAGCCGTAAGCGCACCGCCAAGGCCACCACCTCGCGCAAGCGCCGGCAGTTCCGGGTCCGCAAGAAGGTCGTGGGCACGAGCGAGCGTCCGCGTCTGGCCGTGTTCCGCTCCTCCAAGCACATCGTCGCGCAGGTGATCGACGACACCAAGGGTCACACCCTGGTCGCCGCCTCCAGCGTGGAGACCGACGTGCGTGGCGCCGACGGCACCAAGTCCGACAAGTCCGTCAAGGTCGGTGAGCTCGTCGCGCAGCGCGCGAAGGACGCCGGTATCACCCAGGTCGTCTTCGACCGCGGTGGTAACCGCTACGCCGGTCGTATCGCCAAGCTCGCCGACGCGGCGCGCGAGGGTGGGCTGGAGTTCTAGTTCCATGACCTCTGTAAAGGCCAAGAGCAACCACGAGAAGAGGAATCACTGATGGCTGCAGCACCGCGGCGCGGCGCCGGTGGCGAACGGCGTGATCGCCGTGACGATCGCCGCGGCGGCGCCGCAGACAAGGGTGTCTCCTACATCGAGAAGGTCGTGACCATCAACCGGGTCGCGAAGGTCGTCAAGGGCGGCCGTCGCTTCTCCTTCACCGCGCTCGTCGTCGTCGGTGACGGCAACGGCATGGTGGGTGTCGGTTACGGCAAGGCCAAGGAAGTTCCGGCCGCGATCGCCAAGGGCGTCGAGGCCGCCAAGCGGAACTTCTTCCGCGTCCCGCGGATCCAGGGCACCATCGTGCACCGGGTCCAGGGCGAGGAAGCCGCTGGCGTCGTCCTGCTCCGTCCGGCCGCCCCGGGTACCGGTGTTATCGCCGGTGGCCCCGTGCGCGCCGTCCTGGAGTGCGCCGGTATCCACGACATCCTGAGCAAGTCGCTCGGTTCGTCCAACCCGCTGAACATCGTGCACGCCACGGTGGCGGCGCTCAAGGGTCTCAACCAGCCCGAGGAGATCGCGGCCCGCCGTGGTCTGCCGATCGAGGATGTGGCCCCGGCTGCCATGCTGCGCGCTCGCTCTGAGGCGAAGGCAGGAGCCTGATCATGGCCAAGATCAAGATCACGCAGACCCGCTCCAAGATCGGTGGCAAGGTGAAGCAGCACGCTGCTCTCCAGTCGCTCGGTCTGGGCCGGATCGGTAAGTCCACTGTCCGCGAGGACCGCCCTGAGGTTCGCGGGCAGATCACGATCGTCTCGCACCTCGTTTCTGTCGAGGAGGTCGCAGAATGAGCGACTACAACCCCGACGAGCTGCTCAAGCTGCACCACCTGCGTCCCGCCCCGGGTAGCAACAAGGCCAAGATCCGCAAGGGTCGCGGCGAGGCTTCCAAGGGTAAGACCGCTGGTCGCGGTACCAAGGGCACCAAGGCTCGTAACACTGTTCGTCCCGGTTTCGAGGGTGGGCAGATGCCCCTCATCCGCCGGATCCCGAAGCTCAAGGGCTTCAGCAACGCCCGGTTCAAGACGACCTACCAGGTCGTCAACCTGGACAAGCTGAGCGAGCTCTACCCCGAGGGTGGCGAGGTCACCGTCGAGGGCCTGGTCGCCAAGGGTGCGGTTCGCAAGAACCAGCTCGTCAAGGTGCTGGGTACGGGTGAGATCACCGTCGCCGTGCAGGTGAGCGTTAACGCGTTCTCCGGTGCTGCGAAGGAGAAGATCACCGCCGCCGGTGGCACTGTCACCGAGCTGTAGGGGTTTCCCTACGATGCGTATTGGGGGCGCCCGCCCGGCAGGTCCGATAAGGTCCTGCTGGCGGGCGCCCTCACGCATTGTGCGGGTTGTTGTGAGTGTTGATCGTTATGCCTCACGAACCCTTCCGTCAGGTGATGGCTGTTACAGTGCCATCTGTTTGAGCTCCCCGCTTGACGTAATGTGAGTACTTCCGAGCACCGGGCGACAGGCCCGGTGCTGACGTTCTACGACGATTCAGGATCGGCCGCGATGTCTGGAACCCGTTCCGCCGCCGAAGCCGCGCAGGAGGAGACGTGCTAGGTGCGTTCGTTCGTGCATTCCGCACGCCCGACCTGCGCAATAAGCTGCTGTTCACACTGTTCATCCTGACGCTCTTCCGGCTGGGTTCGGTGATTCCCGCTCCGGGCATCGACTCCGCGGCGATCAGGGAGCAGATGGATTTCATCACCGCGCAGGACCAGTCCGGTGTCTACGCGTTGGTGAACCTGTTCAGCGGCGGCGCGCTGCTGCAACTTGCGGTGTTCGCGCTCGGGGTCATGCCGTACATCACCGCGAGCATCATCATCAACCTGCTCACGGTGGTGATCCCGCGTCTGGAGGCCCTCAAGAAGGAGGGCCAAGCCGGACAGAGCAAGATCACCCAGTACACCCGCTATCTGACCCTCATGCTCGCCGTGCTCCAGGCCACCTCCATCGTGGCCATGGCCCGCACCGGCGCCCTCTTCCAGAACTCCATCCCCTCGACCGTCTACATGCCCAACCAGGACATCCTCACCATGGTGACGATCGTCTTCGTGATGACCGCGGGTACCGCGATCATCATGTGGATGGGTGAGCTGATCACCGAGCGCGGTGTCGGCAACGGTATGTCGCTGCTGATCTTCACACAGGTCATCGCGATGTTCCCGGCCTCGATCATGGGCTTGTACGAGGAGCGGTCGGTCTGGATCTTCACCATCATCTGCATCGCCGGCCTGGCCCTGATCACCGCCGTGGTGTTCATGGAGCAGGCCCAGCGCCGTATCCCGGTGCAGTACGCGAAGCGCATGGTGGGTCGCCGCATGTACGGCGGCAGCTCGACCTACATTCCGCTGAAGGTCAACCAGGCGGGCATCATCCCCGTGATCTTCGCCTCCTCCCTGCTGTACCTTCCGCAGCTCGTCGTCGGTCTGCTCGGGCAGGACTCCACCCATCCGGTGGCCCAGTTCTTCCAGACCTACTTCCTCACGGGGACCCACCCCATCTACATGGCGACGTTCTTCGTCATGATCGTCGGATTCGCGTTCTTCTATGTGGCCATTACGTTCAACCCCACTGAAGTCGCCGACAACATGAAGAAGTACGGTGGGTTCATCCCGGGTATCCGACCAGGGCGTCCGACCGCCGAGTACTTGGACTACGTCCTCACTCGTCTGACGACCCCCGGCTCTCTGTACCTGGGTGTGATCGCTCTCCTGCCGATGGTCGCTCTCGGTGCCACCGGCGCCAGCATGAACTTCCCGTTCGGCGGGACGAGCATCCTGATCATGGTGGGTGTCGGGCTGGACACGGTGAAGCAGATCGAGAGTCACCTCCAGCAGAGGAACTACGAAGGTTTTCTGCGATAAATGCGTGCAGTATTGGTGGGGCCGCCTGGGGCCGGTAAAGGCACCCAGGCCCAGATCCTCGCGGAAGAGCTGTCGATCCCGAAGGTGTCCACTGGCGACATCTTCCGGGCCAACGTCAGCGGTGGTACCGAACTCGGCAAGAAGGCCAAGGAGTTCATGGACCGTGGTGACCTCGTCCCCGACGAGGTCACGAACGCCATGGTCAAGGACCGGCTGGCCCAGGACGACGCGGCGGGTGGTTTCCTGCTGGACGGGTTCCCCCGCAACGTCCCCCAGGCCGAGACCCTCAAGGGCATGCTCGCCGACCTCGGCTCCCACCTGGACGTCGTCCTGGAGCTGAGGGTCGACGAGGAGGAGGTCGTCAAGCGTCTCTCCGGCCGTCGCTCCTGCCCTGAGTGCGGCCGTGTGTACCACGTCGAGTACGACGCCCCCCGTGAGGCGGGCAAGTGCGACAACGAGGGTGCCGAGCTGTACCAGCGCGAGGACGACCGCGAGGAGACCATCCGGCACCGCCTGAAGGTCTACCGCGACCAGACGGCTCCGCTGGTCGAGTTCTACTCCGGTGAGGGCCTGCTGGCCACCATCGCCGCCACGGGTGCCGTGGCGGAGGTGACGGCCCGCGCGAAGGCCGCCATCGAGGAGAAGCGGTCGGCGGTCTGATGTTTCGAAAGGCGGATCCGGGCGTGCAGATCAAGACGCCGGAACAGATCGCCAAGATGAGGGCGGCGGGCCAGGTCGTGGCCCGCGCCCTGGACACCCTCCGGGCCGCGGTGCGGCCCGGGGTGTCCACCCTCGAGCTTGACTCGGTCGCGGAGAAGGTCATCCGGGACGCCGGGGCGGTCCCCTCCTTCAAGGGCTACCACGGCTTCCCCGGTTCGATTTGCGCCTCGGTGAACGAGGAGGTCGTGCACGGGATCCCTACTTCCGAGCGCGTTCTGGCCGAGGGCGACATCATCTCTGTCGACTGCGGTGCCATTCTCGACGGCTGGCACGGCGACTCCGCGGTGACCATCGCGGTCGGCCAGGGCCGGCCCGAGGACCTCGCGATGATGGAGACGTGCGAGGAGTCCATGTGGCAGGGGATCGCCCAGATGCGCCCGGGCAAGCGCCTGGGTGACATCGGGTACGCGATCGGCGGCCACATCTCGGCCAACGGCGGCTACGGCAACGTGCGCGAGTACGGCGGCCACGGCATCGGCACCGAGATGCACATGGACCCGCACGTGCTGAACTACGGCAAGAAGGGTCGCGGCATGCGGCTGGTCGAGGGCATGTGCCTGGCGATCGAGCCCATGACCACGATCGGCAAGCACGACGTCGAGGAGCTCGACGACGGCTGGACCGTCGTGACCCGTGACGGCGGGCGTGCCGCCCACTTCGAGCACACCGTGGCGATCACCGCGGACGGCCCGATGGTTCTGACCGCACGTGAGTCGAACCGCGATAAAATCACACAGATGGGGCTCGTCCAGCCGACCTGGTGACGGAGGTCCCCGTCCCCGGCCTCAGCCGGGAATCCGCTGAAGCAGTGGGGGTGGCGACCACTCACAGGTGTAGAGGCGAGGTACGCAGTGTCCGACTCGGCGCCGTCCATGCGTTCGACCGATTCCGAGCGGGACCGTGTCGCGCAGCTGCTCCAGGAGCACTTTGCCCAGGGCCGCCTGGACCACGAGGAGTTCACCGAACGCCTCAGTCAGGTCTACAAGGCCAAGACGGTGGACGAACTGGCGAAGGTCACCACCGACCTGCCCGAGCGGGACCTGGCCGACGTCGGCCGGATCGCGGTCCCCGACAGCGCGGTTCCGCCCCTGCGGTTGCGCGACCCGGCCCTGATGGTGCCGTGGGTGCTCTACGGGGGCGTGAACGCCCTGTGTTTCTCCATCTGGCTGATCCTCTACTTCACCACCGGGGCGGCCTACCCGTGGTTCCTGTGGGTGCTCGGTCCGTGGGGGATCCTGATGTCGGTCGTCACCTTCGGGGTGCTCGCCGCCCATCGCGGCCAGGGCGAGGACTAGTCGAGGACCAGGGCAGAGGCGCCCGGTGGTTCCGCGGGTCCGCGGCGTGCGGACTGGAGAACAACGGGACTTTTCGACCAGTTTGTCCTACTGGACAGACGGTGTAGAGTTCTCTGCCCTTCGGTTAGGAGTACTTGTCCGAAGGGGATAGACTGTCATTGCCCATACGCGGGCTGTTGGGTCAGTCTGCCTTCTTTGTGCCACGTCCTTCAAGAGACGTACGCTCTTCTCGCAGTTGGCCCGAGCTTCCAGTGTGTTTCGGCTTTGGCGATCCGGTTTCACCGGGGTCGTCCGAGTCTTCGTGTCATGCGAGACCACTGGGGTCGCGTCGGGTTGTCATGATCAACCAATTGATGAGCGAGGCGTGGAGGACATGGCGAAGAAAGACGGCGCCATCGAGATCGAGGGTTCCGTTGTCGAGTCGCTACCCAACGCTATGTTCAAGGTAGAACTCGACAACAAGCACACGGTCCTTGCCCACATCAGCGGCAAGATGCGGATGAACTACATCCGTATTCTCCCCGACGACCGCGTCGTCGTGGAGCTGAGCCCGTACGACCTCACGCGCGGGCGCATCGTTTACCGCTACAAGTAGCCCGTCAGGGGCCGCACGGCCCAAGACTGGTGATGTGATGAGTTCGGAGTCACCATGAAGGTCAAGCCGAGCGTGAAGAAGATCTGCGCGAAGTGCCGCGTGATCCGTCGTAACCGTCGGATCATGGTCATTTGCTCGGACCCGCGCCACAAGCAGCGCCAGGGCTAGTACCCCGGCTCGCTGACCGCGGCTTCCGCACAGCGAAGACCCGGTAGGGGGAGTTCTTCCCCACCGGGCACGTGAAACAACGAAAAACCTGTTCCGATCTCCCGCCCGCTGGTGGTGGGGGAGAACCCCCGGTCGGAGGCCGGGGCCTCGTCGATTGGGCGACGAGAGGATGGAACGGGTCAGACCTCCGCATAATGCATGGATGGAGTCTCGCCCACATGGCACGTATTGCCGGCGTTGACCTCCCCCGCGACAAGCGGGTGGAGATCGCTCTCACTTACGTTTTCGGGGTTGGCCGTACTCGCGCCCTCGAAACCCTGAAGAACACCGGTGTCGACGGGAACACCCGCGTCTACCAGCTGTCCGAAGAGGACCTGGTCAAGCTGCGCGAGTGGATCGACGCCAACTACCAGGTCGAGGGTGACCTGCGACGCGAGGTCCAGGCCGACATCCGTCGCAAGATGGAGATCGGAAGCTACCAGGGCATCCGCCACCGTCGTGGCCTTCCGGTCCGCGGTCAGCGTACGCAGACCAACGCCCGTACCCGCAAGGGCAAGAAGAAGACCGTGGCTGGCAAGAAGAAGGCCGGCAAGAAGTAGTCCGCCTCGGACCTGTCAACCGCGTCCGAGAAGACACACACGGACCGATGATCTCTGGGAGTTTCGCTCATGCCGCCTAAGGGCCGTCAGGGTGCCGCGCGCAAGGTGCGCCGCAAGGAAAAGAAGAACATTGCCCACGGGCACGCTCACATCAAGAGCACGTTCAACAACACGATCGTGAGCATCACCGACCCCACCGGTGCGGTGATCGCGTGGGCCAGCTCGGGTCAGGTCGGCTTCAAGGGGTCGCGTAAGAGCACCCCCTACGCCGCGCAGATGGCCGCTGAGGCCGCTGCCCGCCGCGCCCAGGAGCACGGCGTCCGCAAGGTCGACGTCTTCGTGAAGGGCCCGGGTTCCGGCCGGGAGACCGCCATCCGTTCGCTGCAGGCGACCGGTCTTGAGGTTGGCTCCATCCAGGACGTCACCCCGGTCCCGCACAACGGCTGCCGCCCGCCGAAGCGCCGCCGCGTCTGATCGGCACCGGCACCCGCGCCTCCTACCGCGCGGGTGCCCCGTGGTGCGCCCGCCGCGGCCCCTGTCTGGGGCCGCGCGGGCAGGGTAGGAATCCGAGTAGAGGGCACCGCCGATCCGGAGGTGCCCATCCGGTGGCCGTCAAATAGCGGGCGGCCATGTGGAAGGGAAGACACGGACCATGTTGATCGCACAGCGTCCCACGCTCGCCGAGGAAGTCGTCTCGGACCTGCGCTCGAGGTTTGTTATCGAGCCGCTGGAGCCGGGCTTCGGCTACACCATCGGTAACTCGCTTCGGCGTACCCTGCTGTCCTCCATCCCCGGTGCGGCTGTGACCAGCATCCGCATCGAGGGCGTCGAGCACGAGTTCACCACCGTGCCCGGGGTCAAGGAGGACGTCACCGAGATGATCCTCAACCTCAAGGGCCTGGTCGTCAGCTCCGAGCACGACGAGCCGGTTCTGATGTACCTGCGTAAGCAGGGCCCCGGTGTGGTGACCGCCGCGGACATCGCTCCGCCGGCCGGTGTCGAGGTGCACAACCCCGACCTGCACATCGCCACGCTGAACGGCAAGGGCAAGCTGGAGATGGAGCTGACGGTCGAGCGCGGCCGCGGTTACGTCTCGGCGACGCAGAACAAGCAGCAGGGCCAGGAGATCGGTCGGATCCCGATCGACTCCATCTACTCGCCGGTGCTGCGTGTGACCTACAAGGTCGAGGCCACCCGAGTCGAGCAGCGCACCGACTTCGACCGCCTGATCGTCGACATCGAGACCAAGCCGGCCATCCGTCCCCGTGACGCCGTGGCCAGCGCGGGCAAGACCCTGGTCGAGCTGTTCGGTCTGGCGCGTGAGCTCAACGTCGATGCCGAGGGCATCGACATGGGCCCGTCGCCGACGGACGCCGCGCTCGCGGCGGACCTGGCGCTGCCGATCGAGGACCTCAACCTCACGGTCCGGTCCTACAACTGCCTCAAGCGTGAGGGCATCCACAGCGTTGGTGAGCTGGTTGCCCGCTCTGAGCAGGACCTGTTGGACATCCGCAACTTCGGTGCCAAGTCCATCGATGAGGTCAAGCAGAAGCTCATCGACATGGGCCTGTCCCTGAAGGACTCCCCGCCCGGATTCGACCCCAGCACCGCGGCCGACTCCTACGGCTCCGAGGACGACGAGGGTGAGTCCTTCGTCGAGACGGAGCAGTACTAACCTTCGTCGCCCCAAGGTCCCCGGCCGAGTGCGGCCGTGGACCGCATCACTAGGAGAACGACACCATGCCCACGCCTACCAAGGGCGCCCGTCTGGGTTCCGGGCCCGCTCACGAGCGGCACATCCTGGCGAACCTCGCCACCTCGCTGTTCCAGCACGGCCGGATCCGCACCACGGAGGCCAAGGCCAAGCGCCTGCGTCCGTACGCCGAGAAGCTCATCACTCTCGGCAAGCGCGGTGACCTGCACGCCCGTCGTCAGGTGCTGACCAAGATCACGGACAAGTCCGTGGTGCACGAGCTCTTCACCGAGATCGGTCCGCGCTACGAGAACCGTTCCGGTGGTTACACGCGTATCACCAAGATCGGTCCGCGCAAGGGCGACAACGCCCCGATGGCGGTCATCGAGCTGGTCGAGGCGCTGAGCGCCCCCGCCGCTCCGGCCGCTGCGGCTGCCGCTCCCGTCGAGGAGCCGGTCGAGGCCGAGGCCACCGAGGTCA
Organism: Nocardiopsis valliformis DSM 45023; assembly: GCF_000340985.1. NCBI lineage: Bacteria > Bacillati > Actinomycetota > Actinomycetes > Streptosporangiales > Nocardiopsidaceae > Nocardiopsis > Nocardiopsis valliformis. The sequence continues at coordinate 34,131 of NZ_ANAZ01000001.1, read as the reverse complement.
AGACCGAGGAGGCCGCTGAGGCCCCCGAGGCTGCCGAGGAGAAGGCCGCTGAGAAGGCTGAGAGCTCGGAGACCGAGAGCAAGTAGCGCTGACGCGCCCAGGGCCCCGGCCCGCGCGACACGCTCATGGAGTGCCCGACCCTGCGGGGGTCGGGCACTCTTCTTTTTGCGGGTGGGTCTGAACGGGGGCGCGAATGGACGAGGTGGGAATGGACGAGAAAGCTACGGCCGAGAGCGAGACGCTCGAGAAGGAGACGACTGTCCGGCTGCGGATGGAGATCGCCTACGACGGCACCGACTTCTCCGGGTGGGCCACTCAGCCGACCCGGCGCACGGTGCAGGGTGAGCTGGAGTCGGCCCTGGCCAAGGTGCTACGGCTGCCCGAGGTCTCGGTGACATGCGCCGGGCGTACCGACGCGGGGGTGCACGCCCGCGGCCAGGTGGCCCAGGCGGACATCCCGCTCACCACGTGGGAGAGCGAGGGGGAGCGGGTACTGCGCAGGCTCGCCGGGGTGCTCCCCAAGGACGTGCGGGTGAACGGGGTGCGGCTGGCTCCGCCGGGTTTCGACGCGCGCTTCTCGCCGCTGTTCCGCCGCTACGTGTACCGGATCAGCGACGCGCCCCACGGCGTGGACCCGCTGCGCCGCCGGGACGTGCTGTGGCACCGGCACCCGGTCGACGTGGACCGGATGAACGAGGCCGCCGCGCTGCTGGTCGGGGAGCACGACTTCGCGGCCTTCTGCAAGAAGCGGGAGGGTGCCACGACCATTCGCGAACTGCTGCGGCTGGAGTGGATCCGGGAGAGCGAGTACCTGATCGCCGGGACCATCCAGGCGGACGCCTTCTGCCACAACATGGTGCGTGCGCTTGTGGGCGCCCTCCTGGCGGTGGGGGACGGGCGGCGCGAGGTTGAGTGGCCCGGCCGGGTTCTGGGGGCGGCTGTGCGTGATTCGTCGGTGCACGTGGTCGGTCCGCAGGGGCTGAGCCTGGAGGAGGTCCGGTATCCGGCGGACGAGGAGCTGGCGGAGCGGGCCAACCTGACGCGACGGGTACGGGAGCTGCCCTGCAAGGGGCACAGCGAGTAGGGGCCCGACGCGTAGGGGCATGCGGGCGGAGACCGAGGCTCCCGAGGTCGGTGAGAGGTCAGTACGCGAGACGGCGCCACCCCGGTTGCCCACAGCCTGTGGACAACCGGGGTGGCGCCGTTTTCGTGTGTTGCCGCGGGGTGCCCGGGCCGGGGTCAGGCCCGGTCGTCGGCGAGGGTGTCGTAGGCGGTGTCGATGAAGCCCTCACCGATGTCGCGCAGCTCGGTGGCGTTGGCGCCGTCCTCCTCCGCGTCGCCGCTGCCGTCGCTGTTGGCGGACAGTGCGAAGAGGAGGTAGCGGCCCCACTGGCCGCTACTGCCGTGGCCGCCGGAGTAGCCCAGGCGCTCGGCGGGGGTGCCCTCCTCGCCGGGGAGCCCGGCGAACCACTGGGCTCCGACCAGGTCCTGTGAGCCCATGGCTGTCTCGGCCTCGTCATCGCTGGGCATGGCCGCGATTCCCACCGTGACGGCGTGGTTCTGGTCCTCGCTCAGGTAGGAGGCGCGGACCAGCTGGCGGCAGTCGTTGTCGGCCAGGATCTGGCCGTACTCGCCGTGGGTGCCCTCGGAGCAGTCCTCGCTGTCGTCGACGGCCACGCGGCTGAACGTGCCCTGGCCCTCGATCTCGATCGACTCCGGGAACAGGCTGTCCGGGGAGAGCGTGCCCGGGTCGCTGCCCTCGTCCGCGACGGTGACGGCGTTGGCCCCGCCGCCGGAGCCGAAGCCGCCGCTGGCGAAGTAGAAGGCGCCGCCGCCCGCGATCAGGAGCAGGGCGACGAAGGCCGTGCCCATGAGGATGCCGCGCTTCTTCGACGGCCGCTGCGGGTAGCCGTCGTCGTAGTCGTCGTAATCGTCATAGTCGTCGTAGTCGTCCTGGACGCGCTGGACGTCGAACTGTGCGGTGTCGGCGCCCGCGTCCTCGGGCACCTCGTCGCGGTACAGCGGACGCGCGGCGGGTCCGGAAGGGGCGGCGGGGACCGCGTTCAGGCTCTGGGTCGCGCCCATGGCGTCGGGCGGGAAGACCGGCTCCTCCGCGGGCCGGGGCGGCGCGGGCGGCGGAGGCTGGTGGCCGGGGGCCGCGGGAGGCAGGGCTCCGGCAGGCGCTCCGTGCGGCGGCATTCCGGGCGCGCCGGGACCGCCGGGCGGGAGGGAGTTCGGTGGGGGCGGGATCTGCTGGTGCATCGGCGGCTGACCGCCGGTGGGCATGCCCTGCGGGCCGCCGGGCGGGGGGCCCTGGGGCGGTCCGGGGTGGCCCGGGAACTGGCTGGGGGGCGCCTGCGGCGGACGGCCCTGCATGTGCGGCGGGACCGGGGCGCCCTGCGCGAGCCCCGGCCTCGGGGCGCCGGGCGGGGGACCCTGGGGCGCGCCGGGCGGGATGTTCGGTCCGCTCTGGGTGAGATGTCCCATGCCGGGGTGGCCGCCGGTCGGGCCGCTGGGAGGGCCCGGGAGGGGGCCGCCCGGCCGGGGGGCGTTCTGGGGTGCCTGGGGGGTGTTGGGCGGCAGCGGCGCCTGCGGGCCGCTCGGTCCGGCATGCGGAGGGAACTGCGGTCCGCTCGGTGCCGTCGGGTGGCCCTGTGGGCCCCGGAAGCCCTGCGGGCCCAGTCCTCCCTGGGGATTCTGGCCTCCCTGGGGATTCTGGCCTCCCTGGGGGCCGGGGCCACTTTGGGGACCCTGCCCGCCCTGGGGGGCCTGCGGGAACTGGCCGGGTGGCGGGAAGCCCTGCGGGGGTTGCGGCGCCTGCGGGCCGCTCGGTCCGGCGTGCGGAGGGAACTGCGGTCCGGAGGGACCCGCGCTGGGAAACCCTGGCGCACCGGGCGTGCCGAACGGCTGCTGCGGGCCCGGTGTGGGAGGCTGGCCCTCAGGCTGGGAGGGCGACCCGAGCAGGTCCGGACCTTCGCCGCCCTCCGGCTGGAGAGGTCGTCCGTCTGGGCCGTACTGAGGCGGGTTCGGATGGGTGCTGATGGGAGTCTCCGAAGGCTCTGAGGGTGGGACTGGGCCGCGGTGCGCCGGGCCCGTGGCCTGTGTCCGCGCGGTGGCGTCCGTGTTGGATCGGCGTGTTCCGGCGACCGTGACGGGCGTCTCCAAAGTTCACGTCATCGCCCGTGATACCGGGCGGAGCGTGGCCTTTCGGTGCAAGGGTAACCAACGCGCGGGCGGGAGCAGGACGAAGCACTCCCGGCAACAGGCATAATAAAAGGCGGAGAGGTCACGGATGTGAACCCGTCCCGGCGCTTTCCCGCCAGACGAAATCCCACCGGTCGACCCGGCGCGCTTTGACCTGCGTTAGGGTAGACAGGTAGGATATTTCGTCGTTGTGCGTTGAGTTGCCGTGGGCCCCAAACTCCCGAAGCTGGGTGCCGATCCACGCACCATCGTCTGCGCACTCACGACCGGGTCGTCCTGATTGGACATGGGACATCCGGCCAAGTAGCAGCCCCGCACCCGCGACGGCTGTTCCCGGCCCCGCACCCGTTGGGGTGTTCCGTAATACGAGTCCACCATCCCGTTCGGGATGGGGCAGCCGACTGAAGAGCGAAGGCAAACGATCGTGCGCACATACAGCCCCAAACCAAGCGATGTCCAGCGTCAGTGGCACGTTGTTGACGCGACCGATCTCGTGCTCGGGCGTATGTCGAGCCAGATCGCCACGCTGCTTCGGGGCAAGCACAAGCCCTACTACGCGCCCCACATCGACACCGGCGACTTCGTCATCGTCGTGAACGCCGAGAAGGTCGCGCTGACCGGTAAGAAGCTCGACCAGAAGCGCGCTTACCGGCACTCCGGTTACCCCGGTGGTCTGCGTTCGATCGCGTACGCCGACCTGCTGGAGAAGAACCCCGAGCGGGCCATCGAGAAGGCCGTCAAGGGCATGCTCCCCAAGGGCTCCCTCGGCCGCCAGATGGCCAAGAAGCTCAAGGTGTACGCCGGCGCGGAGCACCCGCACCAGGCCCAGCAGCCGGTTCCGTTCGAAATGAAGACGATCGCGCAGCCCGCCTAGGCGTTCGCAGACTTTTACAGGAAGCACGAGGATCACCGTGGTCGAGCCCACCGGCATCGAGAACGTCGAGCAGGAAATCGCCGACAACCCGGAGGAGTTCCCCTCCGAGTACACCAGCGAGTCGGACGAGGCGACTGACGCCGCCTACGTCCCCACCGCCTCCGGCCCCAGCGCCGGCACCGGTCGTCGCAAGCAGGCTGTCGCCCGCGTCCGCATCGCCCCCGGTTCGGGCGAGTGGAAGATCAACGGCAAGCCGCTTGACGTCTACTTCCCGGACAAGGTCCACCAGCAGACCGTCAAGGACCCGTTCGTCTCCCTCGGGTTCGACGGCGCCTACGACGTCTTCGCCCGTCTGGACGGCGGCGGCACCAGCGGCCAGGCCGGCGCCCTGCGTCACGGCATCGCCCGTGCGCTGGCGACCCTGGACGCCGAGAACAACCGCCCGACCCTGAAGAAGGCCGGTTTCCTCACCCGTGACGACCGCGAGGTCGAGCGGAAGAAGGCCGGTCTCAAGAAGGCGCGCAAGGCTCCGCAGTTCTCCAAGCGCTAATGCTCATGCGCCGGCATCTGCTCGGCTGAGCTTTCGCCCGTGCGTCGTCCCCGCTGTCGGGGCGGCGTACGGGCTTTTGGTTTTTCACGGTGGCTCTCTCCGCCACGCTGAACTTCACCGGCGCCGTTCCCCGGCGCCGCTTTCGAAAGGGGCTGTCGCCTGTGGCTCGGCTGTTCGGAACCGACGGCGTACGCGGTCTCGCGGGACGAGACCTGACCGCTTCGCTCACCCTGGAACTGTCCATCGCGGCGGCGCGGGTCCTGGCCTCCGCCGATGAGGACCGGCGTCCGCTTGCGGTCGTGGGCCGCGATCCGCGCGCGTCCGGTGAGTTCCTGGAGTCCGCGGTCGTCGCGGGTCTGGCCAGTACCGGCGTGGACGTCGTGAAGGTCGGTGTGCTGCCCACCCCGGCCGTGGCGTACCTGACCGGTGTTCTGGGCGCCGACTTCGGCGTGATGCTCTCGGCGAGCCACAACCCGGCCCCGGACAACGGCATCAAGTTCTTCGCCAAGGGCGGGCAGAAGCTCGAGGACGCCCTGGAAGAGGAGATCGAGGGCATGCTCGGCGTCCCCTCGACCCCCGCCGTGGGCGAGGCGGTCGGTCGGGTTACCGAGTCCCACGACGGCGCCGAGCTCTACACCAAGCACGTCCTGGACTCCCTCTCGCACAGCCTCAAGGGCCTCAAGGTCGTCATGGACTGCGCCAACGGCGCGGCCAGCACGGTCGCCCCCGAAGCGCTGCGCCGGGCGGGCGCGGAGGTCATCGCGATCGGTGACCGGCCCGACGGTCACAACATCAACCAGGGCTGCGGTTCCACCAGCCTGGGCACCCTCCAGGAGGCGGTGCGCCTGCACGGCGCGGACGCCGGTATCGCCAACGACGGCGACGCCGACCGCTGCCTGGCGGTGGACGCCGAAGGCAACGTGGTGGACGGCGATCAGATCCTCGCGATCCTGGCCACCGAGGCCAAGGACGCCGGGCGCCTGGTCGAGGACACCCTCGTGGTGACGGTCATGTCCAACCTGGGCCTCAAGCTCGCGATGGCGCGCGAGGGCATCACCGTGGTGGAGACCGCGGTCGGTGACCGGTACGTGTTGGAGGAGATGAAGCGCGGCGGGTTCGGCCTGGGCGGCGAGCAGTCCGGTCACGTGATCCTGCTGGACCACGCCACCACCGGCGACGGCTTGCTCACCGGCCTGCACCTGCTGGCCGCGATGGCCCACCGCAAACAGGGCCTGGCCGAGCTGGCCAAGGTGATGACCCGCCTGCCGCAGATCCTGATTAACGTCCCCGACGTGGACAAGGCGCGCGCCGCGGAGTCCGAGGAGCTGGCCGCGGCCGTGCGCGAGGCCGAGGCCGAACTGGGCGAGACCGGCCGGGTGCTGATCCGCCCCAGCGGGACCGAGCCCAAGGTCCGCGTCATGGTGGAGGCCCCCGAGCAGGAGCAGGCCACCGCCGTGGCCGAGCGCCTGGCCGGGGTGGTCCGCTCCGCGCTCGGCTAGAACCGAGGCTTTTCACGCGCACCCGGGCATGCCGTGCACTTTCGCACCGAGCAGCCCGGGTGCGCGTTTTCGTGTGTGAACGGTGTGGTGGGGCACCCCTCGGGGAGGGCCCTGCCTAGGGTCGAAGGCCCGGGACCGAACCCCTCGGGGCGGCGGAGTGGAGCGGACATGATGACGTATGGGCACTCCCTGACCATCGGGGTGGACATCGGCGGGACCAAGGTGGCCGCCGGTGTGGTCACCTCCGGCGGCCGGGTGCTGGCGCGCTTGCGCACCGAGACCCCGGAGAGAAGCAAGAGCCCCTCGGTGGTGGAGGACACGATCGTCGCGGTCGTGTCCGAGCTGCGCCAGGAGTACCGGGTGCGGGCCGTGGGGGTGGGCGCGGCCGGGTTCGTCGACGAACGCCGCTCCCGGGTGCTGTTCGCCCCGCACCTGTCCTGGCGCGAGGAACCGCTCCGGGACGCGCTGTCGGTCCGCCTGGGCCTGCCGGTGGTGGTGGAGAACGACGCCAACGCCTCCGCCTGGGCCGAGGTCCGGGCGGGTGCGGCCAGGGGCGTGGACGACGTCGTGGTGGTGAACCTGGGCACCGGGATCGGCGGCGCGATCGTCCTGGACGGCGCTCTGCACCGCGGCCGCTACGGCCTGGCGGGCGAGTTCGGGCACATGACCGTGGTCCCGGGCGGGCACCGCTGCGAGTGCGGCAACCGCGGCTGCTGGGAGCAGTACGCCAGCGGCAACGCGCTCACCCGCGAGGCGCGCGAACTGGTGGCGTCGGAATCTCCGGTGGCCGAGGTGCTGCGCCAGGCCGTGGGCGGCGACCCCGAACTCATCACCGGACCGCTGGTCAGCGAACTGGCCCGCAAGGGCGACCGTGCCTGCCGCGAACTCCTCGAAGACGCGGGAGGCTGGCTGGGCGTGGGCCTGGCCAACCTGGCGGCCGCCTTCGACCCGGAGCTGTTCGTGATCGGCGGCGGGGTCTCCGAAGTGGGGGAGCTGCTACTCGGCCCGGCCCGCAGCGCCTTCGAGAAGGGCCTGACCGGCCGCGGCTACCGCCCGGAGGCCCGTGTGGTCGCCGCCGCCCTGGGAAACGAGGCGGGCATGATCGGCGCCGCCGACCTCGCCCGCGAAGCCCTCCCGAGGGGCCGCAGCCGCCGCCGACAGCAGCGTCTGGGAAGAGCCCGCTGGTGAGCGTCAGCGCCGACCGGTTAGAGCTTTCACGTCAATGTCGATGGGGAAGGGCACATTCAGTTTGAGCCGCTCCCGAGCGATGGTGATCGGCACGTACCTGGGGTCCTTCGTGCCGTCGAGCTCGAACACGTGGATCGCGGGGCCGCTCTCCTCACGCTCGATCCGCCAGAAGTGCGGGATACCGGCGGCCGCGTACTTCATCGGCTTGGTGGTGCGGTCCCGGTCCTGGGTCTGCGGTGAGACGACCTCGCCCACGAGAAGAACGTCCTCCGGGGGGATGTGGGTATCGGACCACCAGTCCGCGTCGGACTCGGGATCGAAGCGGTAGACGACCAGGTCGGCTTCGGGACGCTGGTGCTTACCCAGCTTCATCGTCATCCCCGTCAGGACATCGACCCCTGTCGGAACAGAGCTCTCGATCTCCTGGGCGAGCCGGGCCTTCACCCGCGAGTGAAATCTGGGCCCGGGGGAGAACAGGACCAGCGATCCGTCGATGAGCTCCATCCGAGGGGCTTCCGGAGGGAGATGATCCATGTCGTCGGCGGTCCAGCCACCGGGCGGGGTGCGGAACCAGTCGGGTAGCGGGTGCTCGGCGGGAGCATCGCCCTGAGGCGGGTTGGTCATGTCAAGAACGTAGCGCTGTGTGACGACAGAGCGGGGTGCTCTGCTCATATCCGGTTCTCGGGATCCGACTTGGAAGCAGCTTTCGTTCCGGAGCTGACTTCCTGGGTCTAGTCGACCAGTGTCTGCACGTCGATCTTGACCGGGAAGGGGCGCCCCACGTTGAGGATCTCCCGAGCGATGGTTGTCGGGACGTAGCTCTTGCCGGTCTCATCCAACTCGTGGACGTGGATGGCCGTCGTTCCGTCCTCGTCCTCGACGCGCCAGAAGTGCGGGATGCCGGCCTCCGCGTACTTCTGTGGCTTGACGTTGAGGTCCCGGAAACGGGACTCGGGGGAGACGATCTCCACCACCAGAAGGATGTCCTCGGGTGGGATGTGAGTGCGCTTGCGCCGTTGTCCGGACGACTCACCGGAGTCTCGGTAGACGACGACGTCAGGTTCCGGACGCTGGTGTGTTCCCAGCTTGGTGGTCATTTCCATGGACACCCGAACACCGGAGGGGGCGGCCTGCTTGAGCAGGTGCACCAGTTCCCACATCGCGTCGCTGTGGAACATGGTCTGGGGGGACATCACGATGGGCGCTCCGTCGATGAGCTCCATCCGGGGGGCTTCCGGAGGGAGGTGGTCCATGTCGTCGGCGGTCCAACCCTCAGCCGGGGGCATGAACCAGTCGGGGAGCGGCTCGGCCATCGAATCCTCCTGGGTCGATTCCTGAGCCCACTCTAGTGTCGCTGTTCTTCGCATGACAGGAAGGTAGCGCTGTGTGACGACAGAGCGGGGTGCTTTGGTCATACCCGTTTTCGCGCTTCGATCGCTGCTGGTCACGGGACTATCCGCGATTAACCGAACCCGGTTCTAGTGCGTGGGTCACATCCTCGGTAGAGTGCGGCACATGGATCTCAACGGAATCTCCGCCCTCGTCTCGGGCGGCGCGAGTGGCCTCGGTGAGGCCACCGCCAAGGAACTCGCCGCTGCCGGTGCCACCGTCGTCGTCGCCGACCTCAACGCCGAGCGCGGCGAGGCTGTCGCCAAGGAGATCGGTGGCGTCTTCGTCTCCACCGACGTCTCCCAGGAGGACCAGGTCAAGGCCGCGGTCCAAGCCGCCGCCGACACCGGCAAGCCCTTCCGCGTAGCGGTGTCCTGCGCCGGGATCGGCTGGGCCACCCGCACGGTGGACCGGAACGGCAACCCCCACGACCTGGACAGCTACCAGAAGGTCATCCAGGTCAACCTGATCGGTACGTTCAACGTGCTCCGTCTGGCGGCAGCCGAGATCGCCAAAACCGAGCCGATCAACGAGGACGGCGAGCGCGGCTCCATCCTCAACACCGCCTCCCTCGCGGGCATCGAGGGCCAGATCGGCCAGATCGCCTACTCGTCCTCCAAGGGCGGCGTGATCGGCATGACCCTCCCGGCCGCGCGCGACCTCGCCGCCATCGGCGTCACCGTGAACACCATCGCCCCGGGCATCCTCGAGACGCCCATCTACGGCGACGGCCCGGGCTCGGAGGAGTTCAAGCAGAAGCTCGCCGCCCCGGTGCCCTTCCCCAAGCGCCTGGGCACCGCCGCCGAGTTCGGCAAGCTCGCCCGGACCCTGCTCGAGGTCAGCTACATCAACGGCGAGGTCGTCCGCATCGACGGCGGCCTGCGCATGCCCCCGAAGTAGGAGGACACCGTGTCCGACGAGGTTCTCTACACCGCCGATGACGGCGTCGCCGTCATCACCATCAACCGCCCCAAGGCCAAGAACGCGGTGAACGCCGCGGTCGCCGCCCAGATCGCCGAGGCGCTGGACGACGTGGACGCCCGCAAGGACGTCAACGTAGCGATCATCACCGGCGCGGGCGGCACCTTCTGCGCCGGGATGGACCTCAAAGCCTTCATGAAGGGCGAGGTCCCGGTCGTCGAGGGGCGTGGCTTCGGCGGTTTCGCCGAGCGCGGCCCGAAGAAGCCGCTGATCGCCGCGGTCGAGGGGTACGCCCTGGCCGGTGGTTTCGAGGCGGTGCTCGCCTGCGACCTGGTCGTGGCCGCGGACGACGCCAAGTTCGGCATCCCCGAGGTCAAGCGCGGCCTGGTCGCCGGAGCGGGCGGCCTGCTGCGCCTGCAGCACCGCATCCCGCGCAACATCGCGATGGAGTTCGCCCTCACCGGCGACTTCGTCGACGCCCAGCGCCTGGCCGACCTCGGTCTGGTCAACCAGATCACCGCGAGCGGCGGCGCCCTCGAAGGCGCCAAGGCCTTGGCCGCCCGCATCACCCCCAACGGTCCGCTGGCCCTGAAGGTCTCCAAGGAGATCATCCAGGTCTCGGACGACTGGTCCAGCGACCAGATGTGGGACAAGCAGAACGAGCTGGCGGGCCCCGTGTTCGTCAGCCAGGACGCGATGGAGGGGGCAATCGCCTTCGCCGAGAAGCGCGCCCCCGTCTGGAAGGGCGAGTAGCCCTCCCCACCCCCAACGGCGGCCGTCCTCCGGGGCGGCCGCCGTCGGCGTTCCGGGAGTTCCGTAGCGTTCACAGACCGTGTGTAGCCTGGGACCCTTCACCCCGAACGCCAAGGAGACGGCTTCGTGACGCTCATTTCCACACGGAGGCGCCCCGGCCCCGGCGCTCTCACGGTTCTGGCGGTCGCCGACTCCGTGGAACGGGTCCGGCTCAGCGTCGCCATGCTCGACCGCCTCAGCTGGCCCGGGACCACCGTGGGACTGGTCGTCGTCCGTACTGGCAGCACCCCTTCCCCCGCCCGTATCCGGGAGGAAACCGAGGGCACCGGGCAGGCCGGTCTACGCGTTCCGGTCCTGACCACGAGGCAGACCCGCCGACTGGTCCGGCGCCGCCGCCCCGACGCCGTGCTGCTCAACTGCTCCGGCCCGCTCGTGGAAAGCCTCTCCTGGTCCCTGAGATCGGTGTTCCGCCGTTACCGCCCGGTGGTGGCCTCCGCCCTGCCCGCCCTGTCGGTACCCGCGGTCGAGGGGGAATGGCTGCACCGCTCCCGGGTCGACCTGGTCGTGGCGCACAGCCACCGTGAGGTCGCCGACTACAGGGCCCTGGGTGAGAAACTCGGCACCAGGGGCGAGGTCGGCCTGTCGAGCCTGCCCCTCGGAGCCCGAGAGGCAGACCAGGGAGCCGGCCGGAACCGGGTGGTGTACGCGGCCCACCCCGGGACCCCGGACACGGAACAGGGTCGCAGGCACCTCCTGCTGGCCCTCAGCGAACTCGCCGCGAAGCGCCCCGACCTCGAAGTGGTCGTACACCTGGGCCGGGAGAAGAACGCCAGCCCGGAGCTCATGGCGACCTGGCACACGCTGCTGGCCGAAGGGAAGGTCGGCGACCGCGCCCCGAACTTCCGCTCGGGCCCACTGGCCGACCAACTGAACCGGGCCCGCGGCCTGGTCGCCGCGGGTTCGACGGCCGTCCTCGAAGCACTCACCCACCGGGTGCCCGCCCTGGTCCTCACCGAGTTCGGGGTGGGCCCGCGCCAGGGCAACGCCGTCTTCGAGGACAGCGGCCTCTTCGGCACCCTGGCCGACGTCCGCGCCGCCCGTTTCCGCAGGCCCAACCGCGACTGGGGCGAGCGCAACCACTTCCACCCGCCCGCCCACGAGGACTGGGTGGAGCGCCTCCACAACCTCCACGCCCGAGCCCTGCGCGGAGAGCTTTCCTGACCCCCGCCGATGAACGTGAGGAGGGCGGTCACGAACCCCTGGGATCGTGACCGCCCTTTCGGTAGTCGTGCGTGCTGGAGCGGTCAGAGCTCCCGCTCGTGTCAGCGCTGAAGCGTGTTCAGGAGGTTGGCCCACTCTTGACGGTGGAAGGTGAGGTGTCCCAGGTCGCGGTTCTGGGTGTCTCTGACGAGAACGAACTCACTCTCAGCGACCTCGACGCAGTCCTGGTGAGTACCACCGCTGTAGCTGCTCTTGTGCCAACGGACGGTGTTCATTCGAATCCCTCGATCTTCTCTTCCAGTAGGACCAGCGACTGGTCGGGCGGCTGGGCCATGGCCTGTAGCCGACCAAACCTTAGCTTGAACTGCCCCACTTCGGCCTGAGTGTCCAGGAACTGGCCGCGGATGGCGGAGTCCGCGTAGACCACCTCGGGTCCGCTGCTCGGGGCGATCACCTTGAACGAACCCACCAAACCAGGATGTCTGTTGCAAGTGAGTACTTGAAGGGTGATGCGCTCCTCGGATGCCAAGGAGTACAGCTGTTTGATCTGTTCAGCCATGACCGCGTGGTTGCCGATGAGATTGTCGAGCGCGGCCGCGCCTAGTACGACCACCATGATGGGAGCGCTGTTTGACTGGAAGCGGCGTGCGCGTTCCATTCGCTCGCGCAAACTCTCCTGAATCAACGAATCCGATTCCCAAGGCGTCACCGCGCGCATGACTGCTTCGGCGTAGGACTCGGTTTGCAGGAGAGAAGGGATCAGCAGGGGCTGGAATTCGAGGATGGAGAGGGCCTCCTGCTCCAGTTCGGCGATGCGACCGAGCCAAGGTAGCTGGCCGTCGTCCGTCATGGACTTCCAGAGGCGCTCCAGCTCTCCTCCGGTCTCCAAAGTCTGGTCCAGCTGGCGGAGCAGGGTCTTCGAGGGTTTGGTTACACCGCACTCCAGGTTGGAGATCACGGTTCCCTTCAGCCCTAGGCGCCTCCCGAGGGCGGCCTGGGTCAGGTTTCTCTCATCACGCAGCTTTTTGAGTGCTAGCCCCCACCGTTTCTTCACTTCTGGCGACACCTTGTCCATGAGGTCAACTCTGGCATGGATTCCGATGCTTCGTGGGCGTTCCTAAGAAACCTAACCAACTCCAATTGTCTCCAACCGTTTCTGGGGAGCTATAGCTTCGCTCACCCCTGTTCCAACGGCGCTGGTGTGGAGTTTGTGCAGGTGGAAGCCTGGTTTTTCAGGCGGCGGAGCGATGTGTCGCCTGCCGGAGATTGATGGAGGAGGGCGTTATGGGTGCTGGTCGGAAAGTGGGGCCTCGGCGACCTGGTGGTGGGGTGGGGTTGTCGTCGGCGGCGTTTTGCTACATGGACGGGAACGAGCAGGTGGTGCCGCGGGTGCGTTCGTGGCTGACTCGGGACGAGCGGCTGCGGGGGGACCGCGGGTTCTGGGTGGCGCTGGTGGGCAGCGAGCTGGCCACCAACGCGGTGCGGCACACCGCGAGCTGTGAGAAGTACGGGCGGATCGGGGTCTCGCTGGAGTTCCTGGGGCACACGACCGTGCTGCTGGGGGTGCTGGACCAGGGGCGCAAGTGGGGCGGGCCACGGCTGAAGCCGCGAGTGATCGAACGGGAGCCCGGCGAGATGAGCCCGGGCGGGCGCGGGCTGTGGCTGGTGGATCAGATCGCTGAGTACTGGTGGTGGGAAGGCCAGCCGGACCAGCCGCTGTACATGCGGGCGATGATCCGCCTCGACCGGGGACCCGACTTGGACGTTTAGAGGAACACGGGTGCGGATCGCGGTTGAGCCCAGCGCGGCGGGAAGCGCAGCCTCGGTGCACAGGGGCCATTGACACCCGCGCGCACGCTCTCGGCGATCGACGCACCCCCAAGAACAACGCAGTGCGCCCGGGCCGGTGCGGCCAACACCGGCCCGGGCTGATCAACCACCTGATGAAAGCAGGGGATCGACCATGGAGAACTCTAGCGGTGGCCGTCACCGGCGGCCTCGGGCTTCGATGACCTCGCAGCTGTGGTGGGTGTTCGCGTCGGCGGTGGCGTGGACGTTGTGCCAGGTGATCGGGGCCCCGACCAGAACCGCACCGATTCGGGTCGCGCTTGCTCCGGCCCCTCGACGGTTGGAGCTGACCAGCGTCACCAGGGAGGCGGATCCGATGACCGAGTGGGTTGACCCGGATGAGACGGCGGGTGCCCTGGTTCGGCCCTACGTGGTCCGGAAGTGAGGTCAATGGAGATCAGGAGAAGAGCGGCCGAGCAGGTGGTTGGCCATCGCCGTCGAGCCGCCAGCCCGAGGGGCGGTGGTCCGTCCTGTTCCGTGCCGGGCCACCCGGGTGATCACAGAGCGGATACGCCCATGGTGCGGAGGTTCTTCGCGGCAGTTCAGCCCGGGTGCATCCATTATCTTTGCCTGGTGGCTTTTGTCCCCCGAAGAAAGCTGAGCCCCCACTCGTGAAGATCGTTGAACCGGTGACCACGGAAGAGGTACTCGAGACCTTCCAGCTCACCGATCCTCCGCATGAGGACCTCTCCGCGCGGGAGGCGGAATCCTACGCGGAGAAGATGATGCTCTTGGCGGTGGAGCAGTACGGGGAGCCGTGGCACCGGGTGCGCCTGAGCCGTAAGGAGGTTCTGTCGGTGGTGCTCCCCTGGCACCGCGGGGAGAGGGGCGAGCTCGAACTCGTCCCCCCGACAGGAGCGACGGTTCAGGAGACGTTGACCAAGCTGAGCGACTGGGGCGACGAATACCCCACGGCCAACCCCCTGTGCTGGGAGAAGCTGCACAGGAACTCCACCGCCGACATCTCTCCGCTGATCCTGAGCGCCGGGGCACTGGACCACCCCCACTACGCGGAAATGCGGGAGCGTGACTCCCTCACCCACCTGGACGGGCTGCACCGGATGCTGGCCTGGGGGCTGTGGGGGCGGCTGCCGCGCTTTCGCCGGCTGGACGCCTACGTCGTCGGCCTGAACCTCTACTGAGCCGGATCAGAGAGTGGAGTCGTCCCTCTCCTCGGAGGCGGCAGGGACCAGCTCGTTCTCCTGGCCGGACATCGCGATGTCGAACAGGGTGAGATCGTCCTCGGGCAGGGTGTGCCCGATCGCTTCCAGCAGGTAGGGCTCCATGACCATGGCCAGGGACTGGGAGAACGCGTAGGAGAAGTGGTTGTTGTCGTAGAAGACCAGTTGGTTCCCGATCACACCGTGGCAGACGTCGTCCTGGCACAGGTAGTCGGTCAGGTCCAGGAACCGGGTGTTGTGCGGGAGGTCGGTGAGGTCCTTGAAAGGGGCCCGCTCCGCCATCGAGTTGGCCTGCGCTTCCGAGCACTCCTCGGGGGCGTTGCGGTCGGTGCACTCGGGGACGTTGAAGGAGAACCGGGGGGTATCCCGGACCGCGACGACGTCGATGCCCATTTCGTCGAGCTGGTGCCAGCGCTCCACGAACCCCTCGGGGACGTATTCCTCGGCGCCCGAGCCCTTCCTGGTGAGTGTGGCGAGACCGAAGACCGTGTCGGGGCGCAGTTCGGTGAGTTCCTCCATCACCTTCTCGTTCCAGGCTGAGCACGACGCGAACTCGTTGCCGTTACGCGTGTACTGGGTCTCGGGACTGAACTGGCAGGCGTTCTTGGTCATCGTGACCAGGCGCCACCCGTGTTGGTCGGCCAGGGTCTCGAGCGCCTGAAACCAGTGCCGCACGTGTGAGCTGCCCACCAGAGCGATCGTGTAGTCCGATTCGAGGTCCCCGAACTCACAGGTGATGACTTCGGACTGATCGACCAGCGCATTGCACTCGCGGGTCTGGTCGACGGTGTCCCGGGCGGCCGTGGTCGTGTCCGGGTAGACCGGCAGGGCGGGCAGATTCTCGGCCAGGTCCTGGTCCAGGTGGACGGCGGCGCCCGGGTAGGCGAGCGGGTTGGAGCTGAGCTCGGTGCGCAGCTGCCGGTCGCGCTCGATGGACTGGCCCCACAGGGCGCCCGCCACCAGCACGGGGATGATGAAGATGATCCCGGCCGCCAGCGACCAGCTGGGGGTACGCAGTCTGCGGGTGACCCTGTCGACCCCGCCGTCGATCACCCAGCTGGTGCCCAGAGCCGCCGCGAACGAGGCGCCCAGCACCAGGAAACCGCCGCTCAGCGACGGCTTGACCCGGTCGGTCAGCTCCAGGTAGACGATCAGCACCGGCCAGTGCCACAGGAACAGCGTGTAGGCGTGCCCGCCCAGCCAGGTCAGTGGGCGCAGGCCCAGGAGGCGGTTCGCGGAGAAGCGGCTGTTCTCCGCCTCGCCCGCGCCCGCGAGGATGATCAGCAGGGCGGCCAGGGTCGGCCACAGCGAGGCGTACCCCGGATAGGGCAGGGAGTCGCCGATCACGAACCCGCACATGATCAGCGCCACCAGACCGATCCACCCGGCGGCCAGACGCAGCCGGCCCGGCAGGTTCACCCGGTGCACGACCAGCGCGAGCAGACCGCCCAGGGCCAGTTCCCACAGGCGGGCACCGGTGTCGAAGTAGGCCCACACCGGGTCGGTGGAGGTGATCCACAGCGAGTAGCCGAAGGAGACCGTGAACACCGAGCCCACGGACACCAGCGCGGCGCGGCGCACTCGCGCTCCCAGCCAGACGGCGACCAACCCGGTGACGGTGATCAGGATCGGCCACAGCAGGTAGAACTGCCCCTGGACGGCCAGGGACCAGAAGTGCTGGACGGGGCTGGCCGCGGCGTTCTCCGCCATGTAGTCGACCGCCCCCAGCGCCAGGTGCCAGTTCCCGTAGTAGAGCACCGACGCCCGCACGTCGTCGATGACCGCCATCCACTGCGAACGGGGGAAGAACAGGTAGGTCATCACCAGGACGGCGCCGAGCACGACCGCGCCCGCCGGGAACAGCCGTTTGACGAGCTTGGTCCAGAACGCCGCGAAGTCGATGCGCCCCTCGCGCTCCATCGCCCGGACCAGGGACCCGGTGATGAGGAATCCGGTGAGCAGCAGGAAGACGTCGACGCCACCGGAGACCGTGCCGAACCAGATGTGGTAGACGGCGATCAGCAGGGCGGCGACGGCACGCAGCCCTTCGATGTCGGGACGGCGACGGTTCTTCGGTGCGGTCACGGACGGCATGACGGCGTCGGAGACACGGTTCAGGGCAGGAACGGGCACAGGTCAGCCTCGGGCTCGGAGGAGGTGAAGGCAGGGGCCGACCGGATCGAGCGGCTCGTGCTGTGCGCCGGAAGGGTGTGGCGACGCCTCAGAGGGCACCCTGCTGGTCCAGTATCGGCAACAGGGCCACCGCTCCACTCCGAGCAGCGCCCATGTTGTCGAGTCGAGATGAAATCTGTGTGGATATGTAGCAATACCGGAGGGTTGAAGTGTCTTGCGTCACAATATGAGTTGTCCCTGGTGAGAGTCTCTCCAGGGTGCCTTGTGGCGTTTGACGGTTTTTGTCTTGTTGAAGATCATCGAGGGTCGGGAAATATTTGTGGAGTTACCCATCCAAAATAGACCTGGGTTTTCATTTTCGGCTTTTCTTCTTTTCGGTCAGTGCGTAGCCTCAGGCGCGGGCCCGAATCGCAGCGCGGCCGGTCTTCGAGGTGATTCTGGGAGGGGCTTGCGCAGCACCCTCAACCTGTGGCACGCTCTCTCACAGCACCACAGGTGTGTTCAACCCGGCCCAGAGCCGGGTTTTCGTGTTTCCGGGGCCCTGTCACCCCAGTCCGACGCTGTAGCGCCGCGCTCACGGGTGGCTTGAGCCACCCCACAGGGCCCCGCGCTCGCCTGCCCCGATCACCCCTCGACGTCTGAGACGTTCTCTTCGGTGCTGACCGGCGGCTTTCGCGTCGTTTCTGCCTTCTTCCTGGTCACAGGGCCCAGCCATGTCTACAGCGAAGAAGAGGTGAGTGATGTCCGGTGCTGTTTCTGTGCGTGTTGACCTTATTCCGGAGTTTCAGAGCATCGGTAACCAGATCCGCAAGGAGGTGGAGAAGGATCTGGCCACGCTGCCCAAGGTGGGCCAGCAGGCGGGCAACGAGGTCAGTACACAGTTCGCGAACGCGGTGACCGGGCAGATCTCCTCGGCGTTATCAGGCACCCCGCCCGCGGTGCAGGCCCTGGGAGACCAGGTCGGGTCCACACTGAGCTCCTCGATCGTGGGGGCGGGCGAGCGGGTGGGCGCCGAGCTGGGCTCGACGCTGATCAACGGGGTCTCGCCGAGCGTGCAGGCGATGTTCAACGGGCTGCCCTCGGCCGCGAGCGGTGCCGCCTCCCAGGCCGCCGGTTTCCTGACGAGCACGCTGCCCCAGGCCGGTTCGGAAGCGGCCTCCCAGGCCGCGAACTTCCTGACCACCACGCTGCCCCAGGCCGGTGCGCAGGCCGGGCAGGAGCTGGGCTCGCGGTTGAGCAGCGCCGCCACCGGGCTGTTCGAGTCGGGGATGCAGCAGTTGCCCGGTGTGGTGTCGAACCTGGGGGACCAGGCGGGGCAGATTCTGCAGGAGAAGCTGCCGGAGGCCGGTGCTGACGCGGGTCGTGAGCTGGGCACCAAGCTGGCTGATGGTGCCAATGACCTGATCACGCAGGGCCTGTCGGGGATGCCTCCTTCGGTTCAGGCTCTGGGGCAGCGGGCGGGGGACTTCCTCAGTGAGACCCTGCCCGGGTACGGGGCCAAGGCCGGTGAGGAGCTGGGCTCCAAGGTCGCCGACGGTGCCGTGTCGCTGATCGAGAGCGGTGTGGAGGGTCTGCCGGGGATCATCGACGGGGTTACTTCCACCATGGGCAGTCTGTTCAAGGGTGAGATGCCCTCGATCGGGCTCAGCGGTGGCTCCGAGCTGGGTTCCAAGCTCAGCGACACCGCGATGGGACTGATCGGCGACGGCCTGGACGCCCTGCCCGACATCGTGGACAACCTGGGGGGCAAGGCCGGAAAGCTCCTGGTCGACAAGGTCACCGAGGGCGCGGCCGACGCCGGCCGCCAGGGCGGCGAGAAACTGGCCAGCAAGGCCAACGAGATGATCGAGTCGGGGCTCTCCAACATGCCCCCGGCGGTACAGCAGTTCGGCTCCCAGGTGGGCGAGACCCTGAGCGCCACGCTGCCGGACGCGGGTGAGCAGATCGGCCGCGCCCTGGCCGGGAAGCTGGTGGACACGGCCGGTCCGGTGGTCTCCAAGGGCTTCTCCGCGGGGACCGACGCCCTGCGCAACATGGCCTCCGGGTTCCGCTCGGCGGGCTCCAGCGCCTCCGGGTTCTCCCGGAACCTCACGATGGCCGGCGCGGCGAGCAAAGTCGCCGCGGTGGGCAAGAAGGGCCTGGCCGCCGCCCAGAAGGTGCTGAACACGGTGATGCGCGCCAACCCGATCGGGTTGATCGTGACAGCCCTGGCCGCTCTGGCCGCGGGTCTGGTCTACGCCTACAACAACAGTGAGACGTTCCGGGAGGTCGTGGACGCGGTGTTCTCCTTCGTCAAGGACATCGCCGAGGACGTCATGGGCTTCTTCACCGAGACCCTTCCCGGGATGTGGGAGGCGCTGAAGGAGAAGGCCCAGGAGTTCTGGGACGGTCTGGTCGGTCTGATCGAGACCGCCTGGGAGTGGATCAAGGCGATCATCGCCCACCACCCGTTCGTCATCCTGTTCACCTACTGGGACGAGATCAAGGAGGTCATCGGGCAGGTCTGGGACTGGCTGGTGGGGAAGACCACTCAGGTGTGGGACTCGATCATCGAGACGATCACCGGGGGGGCGCAGGGGATCGCGGACTTCCTGAGTGGGATCTGGGATTCCATCACCTCGGCGGTCGAGGCCGCCTGGACGTGGGTGACGGACCTGATCTCGGGGGCCTGGGACTCGATCCTGGCTCTGGTGGGTTCGGCCGTGCAGTGGGTGGTGGACCGGGTCGCCTCGTTCCGTGACCGGGTGGTGGAGATCTTCACGGCGGTGCGCACGCGTGCTCAGGAGATCTTCACGGCGGTCCGGGAGCGGGTTGTGGCGATCGTGAGCGCTTTGCGTGATCGGGCGGTGGCGATCGTGACCGCGATCCGGGAGCGGATCGTGAGCACCTTCACGGGTGCCCGTGATCGGGCGGTGGAGGCGTTCTCGGCCATGCGGGACCGGGTGCGGGACCGGATCGACGGTCTGATGAGCACGATCAAGGACATCCCGAACAAGGTCAAGGAGGCGTTCTCCAACGCCAAGACCTTCCTGCTCCAGGCCGGTAAGAACATCATCACCGGTCTGATCGACGGTGTGAAGAACATGATCGGTTCGCTCAAGGACCAGTTCTCCAAGGTCACCGGGATGATTCCGGACTGGAAGGGGCCGCGTCGGGTGGACCGGCGCCTGTTGACCCCGGCGGGTCGGATGATCATGGACGGCCTGATGGGCGGTATCGACGACAAGCTGCCCAACCTGCGCGGACAGCTCGGGAACGTCACCGGCGAGATCAGCAGCCGCATCGTCCCGCCCTCCCCGGAGGTCCGCCGCCACGCGGTCTCCCGGTCGACGTCCCCCCTCTCGCCGGGAACCCCCGCGGTGCACATCGAGCACTTCGAGGCGACCGAACGGATGTCCCCGCACGAGGTGGGGGAGCGACTGATGTTCCTGATGCGATCGAGAGGTATGTGATGAGTGACCTGACCGAAGGCCAGATCCGCTGGCGGGACCGCCTGCTGTTCGACGGCCGTGACCTGGCCCTGGTCGACCTCCAGGGCTGGGACGACCTGCCCGAGGTGGAGAGCGGGAACGTCGAGCGCCCCTCACGCCACGGCGCCTGGCCCGGCCGGGCCCTGGCGGGACAGCGGTTCGTCACCGCCACCGGGGTACTGACCAGTGCACGGAACCTCCAAGCGATGTCCGCCGTGCTCACCCCGTTGCGCCGGGCCCTGACCCTGTCCGGGGACGCCCGGCAACACCCGCTCAGCATCCGGGTCGGCGGGCAGACGCTCACCGCCCACGGGCAGGTCAGCGCCAGGTCCATCCCCGGCGGCCCCGGTTACCAGGCGGCCCGGCCCACCGTGGTCGTGCAGTGGACCTGTCCCGATCCCCGCCGGTACGGGCGCGGCCGGGCCACCCAGATCAACGCGCCCCGCCCCAGCGATGACGGCCTGGAGTATCCGCTGGAGTACCCGCTCGACTACGGAGAACCGGCGCGGGGAGGGTCGGCGGTCCTCACCAACGGCGGCGACACCGCCACCCACCCGGTCGTCACGATCACCGGCCCCTGCGCCCGACCCCGGCTGATCAACCGGAACACCGGCCGGACCCTGGAGTTCCACCTGGCCCTGGCCGAGACCGACACCCTGGTCGTCGACTGCGAGCGGGGCACGGTCACCGTCAACAGCAACGACGGTTTCCACACCCTGAGCACAGTGTCGGTCCCGCCCGAGCACTGGACCCTGGAGCCCGGCTCCAACCCGGTCCACTTCCGCCCCGAGACCTCGGGGCACGGCGCGGGCGCCAGCGTCGTCTGGAACGACGCCCACATCTGATCCGGGGGCGCACCCCGACTCCGCATCCACGAACACCATCACCGAAGGAGAACCATGTCCGTTCGCACCCTCGCCCTCCGCTCCGGGGAGACCTCGGCGGAGGACCACCGACTGCTCATCGGCTCGCTGCTCGGGGCGGCCGACGACCCCTGGCCCCTGCACCGGCGCGGCGGCCTCATGTACGCCCCCGGAGCCGCCGACCTGAGCGGCTCCGGGATGACGGCGACCATCAGACCCTTCTCCGCGGCCGTGACCGGCCGCTCCTCCCCGCTCCAGGGCAGCTACCTGGTGGTCAGCACCGAGGACGTCGACATCCGGCTGGAGGACGGCCCGACCTCGGGCAGCCGCACCGATGTGGTCGGCGTCGTGGTCAAGGACGACCTCTACGACGACTCCGACGAGGTGCTGGCCGAGATCCGGGTGGTCGACACCGAGGAGGACGAGACCTACCTGCCCCTGTTCGAGATCGTCGTGTCCCAGGGCGCCAGTACGGGCACCGACGGGATCAACTGGCCCAGTCAGCCGGGTGCCTCACTCCCCGGCAACATCCGGGACCTGCGCGACTACACATCCTCGGCGGGCGGAGTGGTCAGTGTGCCGAGCGTGTCCGCGCGCAACCGGATGGGCGACGTCCGCGACGGCACCATCGTGCACGTCGGCGCCACCCGTGACCTGTACATACGGGACGCGGGGGACTGGCGTCCGGTCGCCGGGCCCGCGGCCGACGCGGCCCTGGACAACCGCTACGAGCCGCTCGGGGTGCCGAAGATCCTGCACGGCGGGGTGAGGATCACACATGACGTGGACCATACGCACCGGCTGTACAACGGCGTGTTCCGGCGCGGTACCCAACGGGTGACCTTCCCCTCCGGGTTCTTCTCCAGTACGCCGACCATCACCGTTGCCGTTCGTTCGGCGTACCCGGGAACGGCCATGATCGCCTCCTTCCTGGACGACAGCGACGAGGGGTTCACCATCTACAGCGCACGCTCGGACACTGGCACGCACACGGTGACCTGGACGGCGGTGGGGACCTGACATGTCCTTCTACCGCTACCAGTTCTGCGACCTGGTCACCGACCGCCCCATCGCCGAACTCGACCTCGGCGGGGTCCGCTTCGACCGCAGGATCTGCCAGGCGGGCGCGTTCAGCGGTTCGGTCCCGGTCACCAGCCCCGAGGTGGCCGACAAGGTCGCCAAGGTGGCCGGTCGCCGCGACAACGACCTGACCAGCGGGCCGGGTCGCACCGTCGTGCACGTCTGGCGGGGCGACCGCATCTGGGGCACCTACCTGATCTGGTCCGCCGAGCCCAAGGCCGACGCCCAGGGCAGGGTCACCGTGGACCTGAACGGCGCCTCCCTGGAGAGCTACCTGCACCACCGCGAGATCCGCTCCGACACCAGCTTCGCCGGCGTCGATCAGCTACGGATCGCGCGCACCCTGGTTCAGCGGATGGAGGCGTCCCGGCCGATCGGTCTGGTCCCCGCCGACGCCCGGAACTCAGGGGTGGTGCGCGACGCCGTCTACCTCGCCTCGGAGGCACTCACCTACGGGGACGCCCTGGAGGACCTGTCCTCACACGAGGAGGGGCCCGAGTGGATGGTGCGCACGGTGGTGCGCGGGGGCGAACGGATCCGTGAGTTCGTGGTCGCGCAGCGGCTGGGAAGTACCCAGACCGAGCACGTGTTCACCCAGCCCGGCAACGTCCTGGGCTGGAGTTACCCGGCCGACGCCACGGACGCGGCGACCTCCTGGCAGGCTCGCGGAGACGCGCCCGAAACCGACCCCGAGGAGGAGGCGGAGCAGGTCCTGTCGCGGATCTGGGCCGACCCCCGCTTCGCCGAGAACGGCTGGCCGCTCCTGGACCGCACAGTGGACGCTCCGGGGATCACCGACCGGGACACCCTGGACGACCACGCCCGCTGGTGGGCCCGCCGTTCCTCGGGCGCGGTGCGGTTCCCGCAGGTGACGGTCCGACTGGACGAGCAGAGCACGTTCACCCCGGACCACCTGGGGGACCGGGCCCGGCTCACCCTGGTCAACGACTGGTTTCCGCTGGTCAACGGGCGCCCCACCTTCTCGAACAGCTGGCGGGTGATCGGGGTGGAGGTCACCCCGGCCACCCGCGGCCAGGGGCAGGACACGGCGACGCTGATCTTTGAGGAACCCACCGACACCGAACCCGGAACGGAGGGCACGGACTGATGCCGCTACCCAGCTACCCACCCGACCTGGCCACTGAGTGGGCCGGTCTGCGCAGAAAAGTACGGGCCACCTACACCTCGTCCCAACGGCGCGGTCCCCTGACCCGACCCGGCAGTCTGGCCCGACTCGACGAGGACGGGAGGCTGCCCGCGCACTTCATGCCCTCGGAGAGCGTGCTCACCGGGGTTCACGACGTGCGCTCCTTCGGTGCCGTCGGCGACGGGACCAGTGACGACACGGCGGCCCTCCAGGCCGCCCTGTCCCACGCGCGGGACAACGGCGGGGGAACCGTCTACCTGCCGGGCGGCACCTACTCGGTGCAGAACCCGCCGTTGCGGATCTACCGGAACACCCGGCTGGTGCTGGCCCCGGACGCGGTCGTGCGCCGCGACGGGGGACGCACCCTGCTCACCAACGGGGATCAGGGCCAGAACCTGCCCGGCTACAGCGGGCACGGGAACATCCTGGTGGAAGGAGGTGTGTGGGACGGCAACGCGGTCGGGGTGCCCAGGTACAACAACATCCTCTCCTTCGGGCACGCCACCGGGATCACCGTGCGCGACACGGTGATCCGTGATGTCCCCGGTTACCACGCGCTCGAACTCAACGCGGTCCGGCACGCCCGGGTGGTGAACCTGCGCTGCGCCGGTGTCGCCGATCCGGAGGGCAGCCGCTCCTTCACGGAGGGGGTCCAGCTGGACCTGGCCAAGGCCAGCGCCTACTTCGGGGAGTTCGGGCCCTACGACGACACCCCCTGTGCCGACGTGACGTTCTCCGGCTGTTCCTTCACCGGATCCGACACTCCGGGCGTTGGCCCCTGGCCGCGCGGGATCGGCTCCCACGCCGCCACCCTGGGCCGCACCCACAGCGACGTGCGGATCCTGGGTTGTCACTTCGAGGACTGCACAAGGGAGGGGGTACACGCCTACGTCTGGGACCGGGTGACGGTTCAGGGAAACACCTTCCTGAACTGCTCTGGCGGGGTCGCGGTGGCCGCCATCATCGACACCAAGGCCAACGACACCCGCCCGCCGGGGTGGGGCGATCCGACCGGGCGCTCCCAGCCGGTCTCGGACGTCACCATCAGCGGGAACACCTTCACCGGGGCCGGGTCACACTCGGCGGTGCGGCTCGAGGGGTATCCGAACGGGGGCTGGATCGACAACGTCAGCCTCACCGGAAACACTGTCAACGGCAGCACCTCCTACGGGTTCGAGGGCCGCCGGGTACGGGGTCTGGTCTGCTCGGCCAACCTGCTGACCGGGACCTCCCTGTCCGCGGTCCGCGTCGAGGGGGTCGCGGGCATGTCCGTGAGCGCGAACACGTTCGTCGACACCGGCAGCACCGGCCTGTACCTGATCGGGGCCGAGGACGCCGTGGTGTCCGCGAACTCCCTGCGTGGGATCGGCCACAACGGCCTGCACGTGCAGTCAGGCCGACGGATCAAGGTCAGTGACAACCAGGTCGGCGGGGCCGACCACTACGGCGTGCGGGTCAGCACGGGGACCACCGGCTTCTCCTTCACGGGAAACCGCGTGGTCAGCGGTTCGGAAGGGCTCTCCATCACCAACACCTGCCGGGAGGTCGTGCGCCACGGCAACGACCTGCGCGGCTCGGACGGTCTGGACGACGCCTCCCCCGACTCCGTCACGGACCCCGGCGACCTGGTCTGATCCGGCGGACGCCGCAGGCACCGCGAGCACGTTGAGCAGGCATGAACACACCGGAACGGCTCCGCGTCCCACAGGGGCGCGGAGCCGTTTTCGTGTGTGCCGTCACCGCCCGGTGACGGTCTCACCCGGCGGGAGTCCCAGGGCCTCCAGGAGGTGGGGCTCCATGGGGACGGCCAGGGACTCCGAGAAGGTGTAGGTGAAATGACTTGAGTCATAGAAGACCAGCTGGTTTCCGATGACCCCGGAGCAGACACCGTCCGGGCACAGGTAGTCGGTCATGTCGAGGAAGGCCGTGTTGCCCGGCTGGTTGGAGCGTTCGGCGTAGGGCGGGGTCTCCGACATCGACTTCGCCTTCTCCTCGGTGCACGTGTCGGGTTCGTTCTGGTCCGCACAGGCGGGGACCGAGAAGGAGAACCGGGGCGTGTCGCGTACCGCGATCACGTCGATGCCCAGTGCATCGAGCTCCCGCCACCGTTCCACGAACCCGTCCGGCACGCGCTCCGAGGTGTCGTCTTCCGCCCTGGTGAGGGTGCCCAGAGTGAACACGGCGTCGGGTTGGAGATCCACGATCTCCGCCATGGCCTCGGCGTTCCACTCGTCGCATTCCCAGAACGGGTTGCCGTTCACCCGTAGGTGGTCCTCCGCACTGAACTGGCAGGCGTTCTTGGTCATGGTGACCAGGTGCCAACCGTGCTTCTCGCTCAGGGCCTCCAGGGCGTGGTACCAGTGCCGCGCGTGTGAGCTGCCCACCAGGGCGATCGTGTGTTCGGCATCGGGGGACCCGCGGTCGCACCTGAACAGCTCGGTGTCCACGGCGACGGCGTTGCAGTCACGCGTCAGCACCACCGTGTCCTTCATGGTGGTGGCTGTGTCGGGTCGGACCGGCAGGTCCGGCAGGGCGTCGGTCAGTTCTGTGCTGAGATGGACCACGGCTCCCGGGCAAGCCGTCAAGTCCGCTATCAGCTTGAGCTGTCGCTGCCGGTCGCGTTCGATGACGCCGCTCCAGAGGGAGCCCGCGATGAGCAGTGTCGCGACCGCACGCAGTCCCTCGATGTCGTCGCGGCGTTTCTTGCCGGTGGGGATCACCGGGCTGCGAATCACGTCGCGCACGGGGCCCTGGATGGGCACAAGGCCACAGAAAGGGCCTCGGGTCTTGGAGAACACGGTGTGGGTGGACGGCCGCAAAGCTGCCCCGGGCCAGGCACGTGTCACGTGCCCGACCCGGGGCGGGAAGACGAAACGCTTCTCTTGCTCGACGGCGCTCAGGGCCTACTTGCGCAGGCCGAGACGGCGCAGGGCACGCCCACCGGTGCGGCGCACACGCCGGTACGCGCTCATCTTGGACCCTTTCTCCAAGGCGACCAGGCGCTTGTTCATCTGGGCGATCTTCTTCTCGAGCGAAGCCTGTTGGCGCTGGGCCTTCTTGTACTGCTGGTTGAGGTCACGGACGCTCTCTTTGAGCCATCCGATGCGGTAGCCGATCCCGCCGTCCTCGTCGGACCAGGCCTCGACCGGTGGGGTGAACTCGATGCTGTTGATGCGCTCCTCGAACGCGGCACCGCCGTCCTGGTCGGGCTGGAAGATGTGCGGGACGCCGTGCTTCTCGACGTAACCCATCATGCGGTCGAAGCGCTCATCGTGCCCCTTGACCAGTGCCGAGTAGTCGGCCTGCTCGTAGAGCTTGGCGGCGTCGAACTCTTCGGAGGGCTCGGTCATCAGGCGGTGCGGGATCTCGAAGTACTTGCTGAGTTCGAGGGTGCGTGAGTCGTGGCACATCACGACCGAGGGGGTGCCGGCCAGGAGGGAGACGATGTTGCCGTGGATGCGGGTACCGAAGACGAAGTCGTACTCGCGCAGTTCACGCATCCAGGTGATGGGGTCCAGGTGGAGACGGACCCGGTTCTCCTCGAAGAGGGGGTGGCTGCGCAGGGCGGGCATGGCCTTGTGCCTGCCCGCGGCCCGGGAAGTGTCCCCCCAGTAGAGGGTCTCCAGGTCGGGGATGTCCTGGGCGATGTACCTCAGGTTGGGGTACCGCTCGTAGTTGTCCATGACGATCTGACCGAGGTCGCCCATGGTGCCGTTGGTGGTGGAGATACCGATGCGGGCGTCGGTGTTCAGGGCCGGGGTCTTCTTCTCCACGGACAGGGAACGTCCGTAGCGGAACATCGAGGGGCAGCCGATGACCTCGACGTCCTTGAAACCGAGGTGGTTCAGGTAGCGCTGGGTGAACTCGCCGCGCACACCGATGGAGGGGGCCTTGTCCAGGACGGCCGAGGCGAAGCGCTTGACCGATTCGTCCAGGGGGCGCATGCGGTCGAGGTCGTAGTCCAGGGAGGACTGGGCCCCCACACTCAGGACCATGATCGGAATGGTCACCTTCTCGATGACGCTGGTCCAGTAGTCGAGCTGCTTGTGGAAGCCGGGGGAGAAGGCGTTGGCGAAGGGCAGAACGAAGTAGTCGTACTCCTCGTTGATCTGCTCCGGCTCGGGAACGGCGGTACGGAACCCCGTCGTGTCGATCTCGGTGCCCGGGAGATGGAGCATCTTGTAAGCGGAGTCACTGAAGACCAGGTTGCCGAGGTTCTTGCCGCCCATTTTCTGTTGGAGCGTTTCCTCGGTGGTCGCCGCCTCGAAGGGCGTCTTGCTGGAGCGCAGGAGGATTCTCGTCACGGGGACTCCGGTGGCTGGAGGATGGGAAAGTGTCTGGAGGAGGTCGATGCCGCCAAGGGAACAAGTCGGAACGATGATAGCCGCGTAGCCCCATCACCTCGGCGAATGCAAGGTGTCACTCCCTTGTGACGGAAAGTGTTGTCTGGGGCTCGGGGCTTTCCAGGAGGGGGCTTGCGTTCGGGGGAATTCCCGATCTCTATCCGTGTGATCTTTTGCCGAAATTTTTGATCGATCCCACGTGAACCTTGTGCTTCTATCCGCGTCGGCTTCGGTGCTTTGCGTGGTTCGCGGCTTCTGTTGGGACTGAGGTGTGTGGCCCCTCAATGTCATGGGTTAACCTCAGTAGTAACTTTGTATACCTTGTCCTAGCCTTTCGTTTGTCCGTTGTCTGCGGACCAGCAGGCTTGGGATCCCTGACTCGTCATCTCCTTCCCACCTCGGCCTAGTTGTGTGCCCTCGGCAGCGCTGTGCCTTGAGTGTGTGTAGACGTGCCAAGCCTTGGAGTCGTCTGTGGTAGCCCTCACCGTCATCGTCCCCGTCTACAACGTCGAGCGGTATCTCGATGCCTGCCTGCGCTCACTGCAGGTGCAGTCGTGGACCGACCTCGAAGTCGTGATGGTGGATGACGGCTCCAAGGACAGCAGCGCCGACATCGCCGCGCGGTACGTGGAGCAGGACCCCCGGTTCCGCCTGGTCCAGCAGGAGAACGGCGGCCTGGGCGCCGCCCGCAACACGGGTACGAGACATGCGCGGGGTGAGTTCCTGACCTTCGTGGACAGCGACGACATCATTCCGCCCTACGCCTTCGGCTACCACATGAACAGCCTTAGGCAGAGCGGCTCCGACTTCTCCAGCGGAAACGTGCACCTGCTGACCGAGCTGTCCATCAGCCAGTCACCCATGCACCGGGACATCTTCCGGGAAAGCCGGTCGAAGACCCACGTCACCCGCGACAAGAGCCTTCTCGTGGACCGGCTGGCCACCAACAAGGTCTGGCGCAAGGACTTCTGGGACAAGCACGGGCTGTCATTCCCCGTGGGCGTACTCTACGAGGACGAAGCAGTCGCCATTCCGCTGCACTTCCTCGCCGAATCCGTGGACATCCTCTCCCAGCCCGTCTACCTGTGGCGGCAGCGTCCCAGCGACGACAAGTCCATCACCCAGGACCGCTTCCGGCCCAACGCCATGGAGGACCGTTTCACCGCGGTGACCTCGGTCAGCGACTTCGTCACCGAGAACATGCGCGCGCAGGACAAGCGGGACTGGGACGCTGTGGCTCTTGGTCAGGACCTGCGGGCCTTCGTGCAGGTCCTGGACAAGGCCGACGACGAGTTCGTGGAGCGTTTCCTGAAGCTCGCCTCGAACTACCTGGAAACCGTTGACGGCCGGGTCTTCCGGGAGCTCTCCGCGATCGAACGGCTCAAGTGGCACTTCATCAGGCAGGGCCAGGGGAAACTGCTCCAACAGGCCGTCGCCTTCAGCAAGAGCCCGCAGTTCCGGCAGTCCCGCACGGTGCGCCACGGGGTGCGCTTCTACGGCGACTACCTTTTCAAGGACGACCCCGAGCACAAGGTCCCGCGCTCGGTCTACAGGCTCGACCGCGAGCTCCAGCTGCGCCAGAAGGTGGAGGACCTCACCTGGTCCGAGGGGCGCCTGGTTATCCGGGGCCGGGTCTGCCTCAAGTTCCTCCGCCCCAACAAACGGCTTCAGCAGCACGTGCGCGCCGTCGCGGTGAATACCCGCACCGGGCGCCGGGTCCGGCTGCCGATCAGCAGCCATCTGGCCAACGAGTTCCGGCTTCCGGCACGCACCACGACCTCCCGCCAGGACTGGGGAGGGTATGAGATCACGGTCGACCCCAAGGCCCTCGGCTGGACCAGCGCCGGTCAGGACTCCGACTGGCAGATCGAGCTGGCGGTGTTCAACCGCGGTTACCGTAGGACCGCGCGCCTCGCAGCCCCCGGTCTGTCCAAGGTGCGGCGCGTGGGCCCGGCCGAGGTGGAACCGAACGTGTGGGTCCGTCCCCGCTGGATCGACGGGCATACCTTCCAGCTGTCCGTGGACCACGACCCCGTCCGCCTCACCCGCCACGGGTTCGACGGCGGCACGCTCTCCATCACCGGTGAGCTGCCCGCTGCGATGGAGGGAGTCGAGGCGAGGCTGCGCCTGCTTCGGTCCCCGGGTGACGTCGAGATCTCCCTTCCGTTGTCGGTGCGGGGGCGCACCTTCGAAGCCGAGGTCGACCTTTCCGTCATCACCGAGGGGTACGTCGATCGTGCCTTGATCCCCGGAGCCATCGAGGCCGAGAGCTGGCGGGCCCAGATCGTGGCCGGGGACAAGACCAAGGAGATCACCAACAGCGGCGTCCTCCCCACTGACTACCACCGCTTCGACGGCCTCGCCGTGCTCCTCAGCACGGAGTACAACCGGGAGCTGTCCCTGCGGGTCGAGCGGCAGCCGTCGGTGATCACCGAGGTTGCCTGGAACAACCGGGAACTCGTCCTGTCCGGTGAACACTACGGGGAGACCGAGGGCACCACCTTCCTCCTGTCCGCGAAGGGAAGGGTGGAGGAGTACCTCTTCCCGGTCGAGTTCCAGGGATCCGGCTTCCAGGTGAGGTTCTCCCCTGCTGACCTGCCGACCTTCGGGAACCTCCTGCCGCTGTCTCCGGGCAGCTACAAGTTCTGCATGCGCAACGAAGAGGAACAGGGGCGGTTCAAGGACGTCTCCCTGCGCCTGGACGCCACCCTGCTGTCTCAGATCCCGGTGGACATGCCCGGTGACGACTTCGATATCAGTGTCGAGGCCAACCCCCAGGGGCATCCCTGGCTTCGGGTGGGATGGTTCCTGCGTCCCCAGGAGAAGGGGGCCTACGCACAGCAGCTCCTGCGGGAGAAGACCTATCCTTCGCTGCGCGGCAAGCCCGTCACACCCGGCGTGCTCTTCGACTCCTACTCCGGCAAGCAGTACTCCGACAGCCCCCGTGGGATGAGCGAGGAGCTTCGGGAGCGAGGGGTGGACGCGCCCCTGTCCTGGCTCGTCCGGGACCTGCAGGTGCCGCTGCCCGAGGGGCTGAACACGGTTCGGGTCTCGAGCCGGGAGTACTACGAGGCACTGGCCCGGAGCGAGTTCATCGTCTCCAATGCCCACCTGCCGGTGTGGTTCGACAAGCGGCCCGGGCAGACCATCGTGCAGACCTGGCACGGATCGATGCTGAAGCGGATCGGCTTCGACATCAGCGACGTCCAGTTCGGCAACCGGGACTACCACGAGCGGCTCAAGCGCGAGACGAACCAGTGGGACTACCTGGTCTCGCCGAGCCCGTGGGCGACACCGATCCTGCGCAGCGCGTTCGGCTTCGAGGGCGAGATCCTGGAGACCGGCTACCCCCGTAACGACATCTTCCACCGGCCCGAGCGCGAGGCGCTCACCGAGCGGGTGCGGGGGCGGTTGGGGCTGCCCGAGGGCAAGAAGGTCGTGCTGTACGCGCCCACCTGGCGGGACAACAAGTTCTACGGGCCCGGCAAGTACAAGCTGGACCTGAACCTGGATCTGCAGCGGCTGTACGAGGAACTGGGAGACGACCACGTACTGCTGGTGCGCCGCCACCCCAACATCGTGGACCGGGTGCCCACGGTGGGCAAGGACTTCGTCTACGACGTCTCGTCCTATCCGGAGATCCAGGAACTGTTCCTGGTGACGGACATCCTGGTCACGGACTACTCGTCGCTGATGTTCGACTTCGCGAACACGGGCCGTCCGATGCTCTTCTTCACCTATGACCTGGAGGAGTACCGGGACAACCTGCGCGGGTTCTACTTCGACTTCGAGACCACCGCGCCCGGCCCGCTGCTGCGGACCTCGGACGAGGTGATCGAGTCGATCCGCGGCATCGACGGGGTCCGGGCCGAGCACGCGGAGCGCTACGACGCGTTCGTCAAGCAGTTCTGCCCGCTGGACGACGGCAAGGCCGCCGCGCGGGTCGTGGAGAAGGTCTTCGGCAAGCTGCTCTGACCCGGGTCGGGGTCGAACGAATCAGAGGGGTCGGCGCCGGTGCGCCGGCCCCGCGGAGAAGGGGACGGACACAGTGCTTCTGCTGACTGGCGGGGCCGGGTACATCGGCTCGCACACGGCCGTGGAACTGCTGGACAGAGGACACCGGGTGGTCGTCCTCGACAACCTGGTCAACAGTAGCGTCGAGGCGGTGCGCCGGGTCGAGAAGATCACCGGCCAGCAGGTCCCGCTGGTGGTGGGGGACTGCACCGACCGCGAGGTCGTGGAACGGGTCTTCGCCGAACACGACATCGAGGCGGTCGTGCACTTCGCCGGGCTCAAGGCCGTGGGGGAGTCCGTGAGCCAGCCCCTGCGCTACTACCGCAACAACCTGGACGCCCTGCTCACCCTCGCCGAGGCCATGGACGCGGCCGGGGTGCGCGACCTGGTGTTCAGCTCCTCGGCGACGGTCTACGGGGACCCGGAGACGGTGCCGATCGCCGAGCCCAGCGCCCTGCGGGTGACCAACCCCTACGGCGCGACCAAGCTCTTCGGGGAACGCATCCTGGAGGACCTGACGGCCGCCTCCCCGGACTGGCGGATCACCCTCCTGCGTTACTTCAACCCGGTCGGGGCCCACCCCAGCGGGCTGATCGGGGAGGACCCCAACGACATCCCCAACAACCTCTTCCCCTACATCTCCAAGGTCGCCGCGGGGAGACTCCCTGAGCTCAACGTCTTCGGCGACGACTACGACACCCCCGACGGCACCGGAGTGCGGGACTACCTGCACGTGGTCGACCTGGCCCGGGGGCACGTGGCCGCGCTCGACCACCTGGGCGACCAGGAGGGCCTGGAGGTCTTCAACCTGGGCACCGGTACCGGTACCTCGGTGCTGGAGGCCGTCCGGCACTTCGAGGAGGCCTGCGGGCATCCCATCCCCTACCGGGTCGGACCGCGTCGTGACGGTGACATCGCCACCTGCTTCGCCGACCCCGGGAAGGCCAACCGCCAGTTGGGCTGGCGGGCCGAACACACCGTGGCCCAGGCCTGCGCGGACGCCTGGCGCTGGCAGTCGGCCAACCCCGACGGCTACGCCTGACCCCCTTCGGGGCGTCTCAGCGGTCCGGACAGGCCTGCCCGGACCGCTGAGACAACCGTTCCGCACCCGCGTGATCTGCGGAAACCACTTTTCTTCGATGATTTTCGCGGATGAGCTTGCGCCAACCGCCGCCAGTGTGGCACGCTTTTCTCCAGCACCACAGTTGTGCTCTCAACCCGGCCCTGCCGGGTTTTTCTGTTTCCGGTGACGTTTCCCGGAAACCAGTGCCGCCCCGATTCCCTCGGCCGCGGCTCTTCTCTTCCTCTCGCACCGGCTCGACAGGCCGGCTATTCGTCATGCCTAGGAGATTTCCTTACATGCCCACCATTGTCAGCCGATCCGGCTGGGGAGCCCGTTCCCCCAGGTCGACCACGACAACGGACTGGTCCGAGCGCATCGGTTTCACGGTGCACTATTCCGCGGGCCCACCGAGCCAGACCCCCCGTCAGATCCAGGACTTCCACATGGATGACCGCGGGTGGGACGACATCGGTTACAACTTCCTGGTCGACCAGGAAGGAACCATCTATGAAGGCCGCGGCTGGCTGGTCGTCGGCGCGCACGCGGCCCCGAACAACACCTCGCACATCGGCGTCTGCTTCATCGGCAGTGACGGTGACGCCACCCCGGCCGCCAAGACCGCCATCCGCGACCTGTACGTCGACGCCTGCCACCGGGCCGGGCGCCTCCTCGCCCAGACCTGGCACAGCGGCCTGCCCGGGCAGTCGACGCTCTGCCCGGGCATCGACCTGCGGACCTGGACCCAGGGCGGTATGTCCACCGACATCATCCCTCCGGCGGCCGGAAGCGTACCCAACCGAATCCTCTACTCCACCACCGCCGCACACCAGCAGGCACTGATCCCCGGTCAGTGGACCGAGGTCACCTTCAACCGCCACCACACGGGCTCGGCCTGGCAGCTCCGACCCGCCGAACCCGGCTGCCTGTTCGGAGCGGCGATGTACAACACCTCGGTCGCGCTCCGGGTGCAGGGCATCGACCCCGGCGCCGAACTTCGTGTCCGGCTGGCCTACCACCGGCCCGCCTCGGGCGGGGGGACCGAGCGCTGGACCGCCATGCCGGTCGAGTCCTTCCGCCCCGGACCGGACGACCACATCATGCACACCTGGAACGGGCACCTGACAGCGGGCTCCGAGGTCCGCGTCGAGGTGCTCCTCCCGGACACCCCGTCGGACGAGGTCACCATCGCCTTCGCGCGCGCCGAGTCGCTGCGCTGGCAGATCTGAACCAGGAAGAAGACAAAGACCAAGCCCGGCATCGACCGGGCTTTTCCTATGTCCGGGGCCTGAAACCCCGGGCTTTTCAAAAAGAGATCACGAAGATCACCCAGTGAAGGGATCTGTTCAGTATGGGTAACACGGCTAACGCGAGTGTGTGGGCGTACGCGGAT